>JBBDNC010000077.1:0-4867 GCA_040877875.1 Balneolaceae bacterium
GAATTCGCGAAAATGCTGAGATTGGGCAAAACAACAGTTTTGCAAAGCCCTCTATAAGCTGGTATGAGTATCCGCCGGTTGGCGGATGAAAAGCCTCCTGAAAGCAGGTTTAGAGTACCTGTTGTATATCCAATGCAGAGCTGATGAGAAAAGTAGATGAACATATTATTGAGAAATTTCATGAGCTGGAGCTGAAAGAGCCTCAAAAAAAAGATCTGTCCAGCCTCCTTGATGTGTGTCATGACAATCTTGAACAGACGGATGACGAGCTGATCTCAAAGGCCTTTAGACTCTGTTATTTTTCGCACCAGGGAGAAACAAGGGCTTCCGGCGAGCCGTTTTATCTTCATCCGCTTGAAGTTGCCAAAATCGTTGCCAGTGACCTTGCGATTGATGATGAGTCTGTAGCTGCCGCACTTTTACATGATACGGTGGAAGATACAGAAGTAACGTTGGACGACATCCGGCGGTTTTTTGGGGAGACTGTTGCACATCTGATTGACGGGGTTACAAAAATTACCGGTGTTTTTCAGAGCCGCCATTCCAAACAGGCTGAAACCTTTATGAAGATGCTTCTGTCGATGGCAGAAGATATCCGTGTGGTCCTGATCAAGTTTGCCGACCGGTTGCACAACATGCGAACGATTCAACATCTGCCGAAAAACAAGCAGATGAAAATCGCAACGGAAACCATGGAGTTGTATGCTCCGCTTGCCCATCGGTTTGGCCTGTTTAAAATTAAAAATGAATTTGAAGACCTTTGTTTCAAGGTCATCGATCCCAACTCTTTTAAATTCATAGCCAGGAAACTGAAGGATAAGAAAGAGGCGCGCGAGAAATTTATTGAAGAGTTCATGGACCCGATTCGCAAGGAGCTCGACAATCAGAAATTCAATTTTGAGATCAAGGGTCGCCCCAAGCACATCTACTCCATTTTTCGCAAGATGCAGCGCCAGCAGAAACCGTTTGAAGAAATCTATGATCTGTTTGCTATCCGGATTATTCTTGAAAATCCGCATACCAAAGAAGATTGCTGGAGGGTGTATTCCATTATCACGGACTGGTATACACCCATCCCTCAACGTTTTCGTGATTTCATCTCCGTCCCCAAAGCCAACGGCTATCAGTCCCTCCATACTACGGTGATTACCCAGAAAGGAAGAAAAGTGGAGGTTCAGATTCGAACCCGGATTATGGATGAAATCGCAGAAAAGGGTTTGGCCGCCCACTGGAAGTATAAGGAAGGGGCCGATGGAAGTGGCCCGCTTGACAAGTTTGTGCATTGGGTGAGGGATGTTCTGGATAACCCGCGTCCGGATGCGGCCACGGAGTTTGTAAAGGATTTTCAATTGAATCTTTACCAGGATGAAATCTATGCATTTACGCCGGACGGTGAATTGAAAACCCTGCCGAAAGGTGCGTCCTGTATTGATTTTGCTTTCGAAATCCACAGCGAAATCGGGGAGCGGGCGATGGCTGCCAAGATCAACGGGAAAATGGTTCCATTGCGCCAGAAGCTGGAAATCGGCGACCAGGTGGAGATTATCACCGGAAACAAGATTAATCTTAATCCGGACTGGATTGATGACGTGGTGACCCATAAGGCAAAATCTCGTATCCGTCAGTTTATTAAACAGAAAGAACGGAAAGTTGCCGAGGAGGGCAGGGAAATCTGGGAGAAACGGGCAAAACGAGGCAAGATCGAGATTTCGGACCAGGAACTGTTAAGGGTTGCCCATCGCCTGAAGTTCGACTCGCATCAGGAAATATTTTATGAGATCGGAGCCGGCATCTTCGATGTTAACGAACTTTACAAAGCTGTCCGTCAACTGAAAAGTAAAGGCCGAATGGATGAAGAGGTCAATGAGGAAGCGGAATTGACCGACGAGGAAATTCAGCAGAAATACCTCTCGTCAGCCAGGTCTGCAGCAGGAGATCGCAAGGATCTTCTGATTCAAGGAGAACTTACAAACGTTAACTATACCTACGCCAATTGTTGCAATCCGATACCGGGGGATGAAGTGATCGGTTTTATCAGCAGGAACGGGGAGGTTAAAATTCACCGCTCAAATTGTAATAATGCCTATCACCTGATCCAGACGGACGGTGAACGTATCATCGATGTGAAATGGGCCAAAAATATCGACACGAAATTCCTGGGGGCTATTAAAGTTATCGGTGAAGACAGGGTCGGGTTGGTGAACGATATTACCGATGTTCTTGCTAAATCCATGAAGACCAATATGAAAAGCATCAACGTGAATAGTGACAGCGGGATGTTTGAAGGGATCCTGACGGTTTATGTTGAGGATTTGAAACATCTTGAGAAGATTATAGAAAAAGTAAAGCGCGTGGAAGGTGTCAAGGATGCATCACGATACGAATGACGGTGAAGGGAATCAGAATTTATTTTTTTGCAAACAAGGTTTTTCTGAAATTTTTGAATGATGATTCTTATATTTACCCCCCGCGTCTACCGGACGAGAAAGAATTATAAATGGATAAAAATCAGTAATTAATCAATCTATGATTACCTACACTAAAAGAGATATTGTACGAAAAGTTGCAGAATCTATGGATGTACCCCTTAATCAGGCTGAGCCCTGGGTCGATGCAGTGATCGGTTCTCTTCGGGGAACCATGATGGAAGCCGATCCTACATGCCGTATTGAGTTAAGAGACTTCGGTGTATTTGAGGTGAAGAAAACAAAAGCCAAACCTAAAGCCAGAAATCCGAAAACGAACGAAGTCATCTATGTTCCGGCCCATCGGAAAACTCATTTTAAACCAAGCAAATTGATGAAGGAATTTTTGCGCCAACCTCTGGATGAACTGGAAAGCTCGGAAAGTTGAGTGGAGAAGTTAGGACGACTTATTGGAATTGATGTCGGGACCAAAAGGGTCGGTATTGCCCGAACAGATCTTCTCCGTACCTCTGCAAATTCCGTGGATACCTATGCACCGGATGAGGCAATCAATCAAATCGAGGAAATGGCTACGGAAAATGGCCCCATCGTCGGGTTTGTTGTCGGCTGGCCGCTGACCCCGGGTGGATATGAGGCCGATGCTACTCATATGGTGGAAAAATATTTACATAAATTGAAAAAAAGATTTCCCGATATTCCCGTCCACCTGGTTGATGAACGGTTTTCATCTAAAAATGCCGTCAAAACCATGATCGAATCAGGAGTGCCCCGCAAAAAAAGACATCAGAGAGGACGGATCGATCAAGCTGCGGCTGCCTTGATCCTGCAACAATTTCTGGAAACAAGTTCCGATGTGTGATATGCCTGTTTTACCGATAGTCACCTATAACGATCCTGTGTTAAGACAGAAAACTTCTCCCGTTCAGGAGAATAGTGAGGAACTACAGGCACTGATAGAAAGTATGTTCCAGACGATGTATCATGCGAGCGGAGTCGGGCTTGCCGCTCCCCAGATTGGCTCGCTGCTTCGCGCTTTTGTGATCGATGCGGATTCGATTACTTCGAAAGAAGAGGATATTGAATTCGGGCCGCTTGCCTTTATCAACCCGGAAATCATCGAACATAAAGGCCCAAAAGTTAAAATGGAAGAAGGATGTCTGAGTATCCCGGAGGTACGGGATGACGTAACCCGGCCCCAATCGGTGATTATAAACTATTTGGACCGTGAATTTAACCGGCAGCAATTGGAATTGTCCGGCTGGTTGTCAAGGGTGGTTCAGCACGAGTATGACCATTTGAACGGGGTGCTTTTTCTGGATCACCTGAGCAGTTTCCGTCGCCGCCTGCACCGTTCTGTACTCCGGGATATTGAACAGGGAATGGTCGAAACGGAATATCCCGTCGTTTCAAAAAACAATGAAGAATTGAAAATATAATTCGCCAACCGGCGGATTTCTTTTTTCTATCTTAATGACCAAAAATGTTGCGTATTATCTACATGGGATCCCCGGAGTTTGCCATTCCTGGCCTTGAAAGGTTATATGAGTCCGGCCATGAAATCCTGGCTGTTGTCAGTAATCCGGACAAACGGCGGGGCAGGGGGGGCGGAACTTCCCCGACACCGGTCAAGGAAAAAGCCCTTGAACTGGGTTTGCCTGTAATCGAAGTCGAGTCGACGCAGGACCCGGTTCTGGCAGAACGCCTGCAGGGGTTGAATCCTGATCTTCTTGTTGTGGTAGCCTTTCGAATTTTACCCCGGGAAATTCTGGAGATTCCCCGGATCGGGGCTATCAATTTGCATGCCTCTCTCTTGCCGAAATACCGGGGAGCGGCTCCAATTCATTGGGCGGTGATGAATGGTGAGGAAAAAACCGGCTGTACGGTGTTTTTTCTGAACCGGGATGTTGACGCAGGGCAGATCATCAACCAGGAGAAAACCCCAATTGGCCCGAATGAAACGACAGGGGAAGTCTACGAACGGTTAAAACTTCTCGGGGCGGAACTGCTGTTGGATGCAGTGGACAGGATCGATGAAGACAGGACTGAGACGTACCCCCAGAATGAAAAATTTGCTACCCCGGCTCCAAAATTATACACGTCCGATGCCCTCCTGGATTTTTCAAAACCTGCGGCCGAAGTTCATAATAAAATCCGCGGCTTGAGTCCGTTCCCCACGGCATGGACAACCTATAAGGGAGAGAAATTAAATATCTACAGGTCTACCGTGGGTCCGCCGATAAAGTTAAAGCCCGGTGAGATGACCGTTGATCATCACCAATTGCTGGCAGGATGCGGCTCCGGGACGGTCGAACTCCAGGAGTTACAGCTTCCCGGACGAAGCCGCATGAAGGGAATCGACTTTGCCAACGGCTATGATCTGGATGTCCGTCTCGGAGAGGGATCCTTAACCTAGTGTCGTGTCAACCATACTCTTACGGGGC
>JBBDNC010000078.1:0-4851 GCA_040877875.1 Balneolaceae bacterium
TTGAAATCCTCACATATGGACTATATGCTGCGGTTTCAACCTCCCTCTGGCCTTAATCTTGAACCAAATCCCAAGTTTTGCAAAGCCTTCCTTTATTACTTTATAGAAGGATTTGAAAAACCAGGGATATGGATACCCCGATAGTTCTGCCTCGGGGTAGTTCATTCCCCTCCCTGGAGGGGTGCAGGGGTGGGTTCGATTGACAAATAAGTTATAATCATGGGAAACGGTGGTATATTATATAAAAATTCAACCGCTAAACACGAATACTTAATAAAGAGCGACGAGGTTAGATATGAAACAGATTATTCATACAGATGAAGCTCCGGAAGCCATCGGCCCTTACAGCCAGGCAGTCATACAAAACAGGGTGATTTACTGTTCAGGTCAGATTGCACTGGATCCCGGGACCCTGCAGCTTGTCGGGAAGGATGTGGAAACCCAGGTACGACAGGTTATGGAAAATATCGGAAGGGTGCTGGAAGCCGCGGGAAGTGATTTCTCCAATGTTCTGAAATGTTCGATTTATCTGACGGATATGGAAGATTTCACGAAGGTCAATGAAATCTATGGTGAGTACTTCCCCTCGAATCCCCCTGCACGGGAAACGGTCGCGGTTAAATCCCTGCCTAAAAATGCCCTCGTCGAGATCAGTTGTATAGCGCACGGGTAAGAGGGTGTGTGGCTGCTCATGCAGGGAGAGAAAATTTACCGGGCTGCGTCATCTGACAAATGTGACCGGTATGCAGAAGGGCTTACCGGTTTGCCTCAATACCTTTCCCTCAACAGGTGTCAGTTTGTGTCGAGATTTACAGACCGCTCCGAGACATTTCCGATGCCGTCGAAGATACGGATATCAACTTGATTTACCGGTTGGAGCTGAAAATCAGGGCGGTAGTAAATCAGCCGGTCCTTATCCGGCTCATACTCTACGATCGCCCTCCGGCCGTTGACGGTAATCGTGGATCTCTGGTAATCAATCCCGGAAAGTTCATCCAGGGCCGGGACGGCCACAACAGCCTTTCCACCCATATAGGATTGGATTCGGGGGGTTCCCACTTCGGGGCCCTCTCCGTCATGTTTTACCACAAGAGGTTGTAATTCATTGATCTCAGCCCGCAGGAAACGGCTGCTATGGCCGCCGGAATTTTTTGATACAAGACGATGACGATCGCGGTGCGGGTCGTATGTATACAGCCCGGCCGGCAGACGGATGTCATGTTGTTCCGGAAGGATAATATTTACATAGATTCCGTTTTTCAGGGGCAGGGATTCAGGTGAGAATTGAATGGTAGGTCCTTCTTCACCGTCTTCGATCCGCACCTGTATATCCAGAGTGTCGAATAGGGCATCTTCAGGAAAATCCAGCCAGATCGACTGATCGGGCAGATGGATCAACTGTCGTTTGCCGGGGACCAGGGTTTTCCCCAGCACGTGAGTTGTACGATCCCGGTAAAGCTGATAGATCGTATTTGGATCCGAAAGGGTCGTGGATGGCGGGAAGGCGGCTGATGCGGCCGAACCGTCGGTTCCCGCGGAGGCATCGACAAAATAGACCGGTTCCAGAATCCGTCTGTCCAGCCTGCTGAAATCCTGTATCTTTCCAGAGGGGCGATTCCGGTCGGGAGATGAATAGGCCGGGACCCCCGTAATTTCCTGCCGGGCCGGCTGTTCTCTGCCGGCAACCTCGAGGGTAACACCGGCTCTGCTTCGATTCCCGTAATAATCCGATGCGATAATTTCCAGCTCATGTCGGCCTTCAGGCAGATCGATCACGCCGCGGTTGCGAAGAACCGGATAGAAGGGGAGAGTATTCCCGTTTACGACAAACAATCTTTGGTATCCCTTTCGGTGTTCTTTCAGAATCGGATAAACCCTGTCAATAAACATCTGGGAAGCATCGATATACGAGAAGGTGTCCGTCTGCGAGTGGAATAGAGTATCCCCTTCGTGAACGACTGTTAAATGGTAGACGGCATAAGCATTGGAAGTCCGGTTAGCACGGTCATAGACGTCCACAGCCAGCCCAACCGGCCCGCTTGCCCGGACGGTTCCGAAATGAAACCGGGGCGTCTTGCCGGAAGCCCGTACTCTTTCAATATGTTCGGTTTCGAATGAAGCAGAGCTCAGGTGTTCAACTGCGAGGGAAGAAAAGACCGGCGGGAGGGTGTCGTCTACTCCAAGATTTGTCAGCAGGGGATTAAACGGTTGGTTATCCGGGGTGCGCAATTCAAAATGCAGATGGGGCGGTCCCACCCCGGTGGATCCCGAATAGCCGATCAGGTCTCCCTGTTTTACCCGGATATTGTGGCCGGTCACAACTTTGTCGAGTTCAAAACTATAATCCTGCATTCTGATAGAATCCGCCAGGCTCTGAAGGGAGGGTTCGAATCTATTCAGGTGGGCGTATACTGAAAAAGAACCGTCATCGTGCCGGAGATAGACGACCTTGCCATACCCCCGGGGACCGATTCCGATCCGGCAGACGATTCCGTCTTTTGTAGCGAATACGCGATATCCTTCCTGTCCCCAGGTTCGTATGTCGAGCCCCGCATGAAAATGGGCAGATCGTGTTTCACCGAACGTAGAAGAGATATACGGACTTGCATCCGTCGGCCAGAGATAGTCAGAGGCTTCTTCCAGGAAAGAGAGATTCAAAGCCGGGGCAGAAGTCGTTTTAGCTTCTTCCCGGTCATACCTGTACGGACTCAGGCCGTCCGTCACTTCCTGGGAGAAAGATTGGATTGGAGATGCAAGAAACAGGCATACCGTTCCTGCAAGCAGGGTTCCTGGAAGTTTGAAATCAGTCCACATAGACATCCAAAGTTATCAAATCCGTTCCGAGAATCGCTCTCAGGTGATCTCCTTTCTGAACCGGGCCTACCCCCTCGGGAGTTCCCGTAAAAATCAGATCACCCGGTTGAAGCGTAAAGACACCGGAAAGATAAGAAATCAGGTCGGCGATGGGAAAAAGCATATTGCGGGTGTTGCCTTTCTGGCGGGGCTCACCGTTCACCTGAAGTTCCAGTTCCATGTTTTGCAGCTCCTCAAGAGATGTAAAACTGTTAAACGAACTGATCGGAGCAAACGTATCGAATCCTTTGGCGAGCGTCCAGGGTTTTCCGCTCTCTTTAGCTTGTTGTTGCAAGTCCCGCGCGGTTAAATCAATTCCGATGCCATATCCGGACAGATAGTGATGGGCCTCTGATTTCGGGATATTTTTCCCTTTTTGGCCAATTTGGACAATCAGTTCCACCTCGTGGTGGACATCTTCGGAGCGGTCCGGCAGGATCACCTTCCCGCCGTCAGTGAGAATTGCGCTGTTGGGTTTCAGGAATACAAGGGGTTCGTCCGGAACCGGGTTATTCAGTTCCCGGGCATGAAGGGCATAGTTCCGGCCGATACAAAACAGGTTATTGATCCTGAAATCAGCCGGGGACGACATTTACAAATTTTCTGCCGGACTTGTCCTTGAAAAAGACTTCACCGTCGGCCGTAGCAAAGAGCGTGTCATCTCCGCCGCGTCCGACGTTTTCGCCGGGGTGAAATTTAGTTCCTCTTTGGCGAACGATAATATTTCCGGCTCTTACCTGTTGTCCGCCGTACTTTTTCACGCCAAGCCGTTTGGATTCCGAGTCTCGTCCGTTTCTTGTGGATCCCTGACCTTTCTTATGTGCCATAATGAACTCCTGTTTTAAGAAATCTTCTCAATTTGCAATTGGGTCATCTGCTGGCGGTGACCCCGTTTTACTTTATATCCTTTTCGGCGTCTCTTTTTAAAAACGATCACCTTATCCGCTTTCACGTGATCCAGTATTTTTGCTTCAACCTTGGATCCCTTTACGACAGGTTTGCCGATTTTTACCTTGTCCTTGTCATCCTTCAGGAGGAGAACCCGGTCGATAGAGATTTTCTCCTCTTCGGTATTCAGTTTGTTTACGAAAATCTTGTCGTCTTCAGTAACTTTGTACTGGTGTCCGCCTATTTCAACAACAGCGTACATAGATAGTTGGGTTTAAACTTTTATCGTTTCTTTGAAAGACTTAAAATATATGAATTAAGAATATAATCCGCCAGCCGGTTGGAAGAATGATTTTTCGTTTTTTTTACCCTGCAGACAGGTAGTAGAAAATGACAGGTGAGAGGGAATAGGTGAGAGATTTTGTTGATTATGGTTTTTGTACGTTTCATCAGCAATTCAACCTTCAAAATAAAACTTGATTCCTTTAAAAAGGTATCCAAATTAGATAGAAAGATCTATCACCTCTCACCTGTAATCCCATCTCGGGTAGAGTGAATATTATCCCTCACTCTGACGCTTGTGGTTTTCTGCTTTCATATTGTACTTATCGACTGTAAGTGTTAGTATTATCAGCCGGCGATTAACTGATTCCCCGGATCGTTCTCCGAATTAAAAATTCAACATCGAAAGGCTATGAAAAAATTACCGGACCTTCACAAAAAGGCATTTGCCTTCAAGAATCGAAAGCGTCTCCAGCGGGACGGTGGACGCGCGTGGATTAAGGACTCCCAACTACACGAATCGAGAAAGGGAGTCAACGGGAGACTCGAGACGATCAGGGAAAAGCTGTCGGGCGTGACGAGTGAGAAGTGAGAACGCAGAAGTGATCAAGGAAGCACGCAAAAGTGAGAAGTTAATCCCTGGCATGCGGACCGATCCGCTGTTTTCCTTGCATGTGAATCAACAAACCTTCCATCGGGGGGCCACCAGATCGACTGGATACCGGATAACCTGGTCAGCGGGATCTTATTTTACTGGTTGGAAGTCCTGGGTCGCGACGAGAGCCGGTTTGTGAGAACAAGGACCTTTATCAAACAAGCACATACTGG
>JBBDNC010000079.1:0-26015 GCA_040877875.1 Balneolaceae bacterium
TAAAATCCCTCTGGCTTTGAACTTGAACAAAAATCTTGGTTTTGCAAAGCCTTCTGTAAATTTATTATATCAATGTATTGAAATTTAAGGAACAAAAAAGTGAGAGCTTTTAAGTACAAATTTCAATAAGCTTCAACTGACTATATTTTTGATTCATTCAAAATTGTACCCAAAGTTGTTATTTTGACAGGGTTATTATTCAACATGGATGATCGACGTTCATTCATACTTTAAAACGTATTTCATGAAGAATCAGAAAATTTCTACAGCCCAGTTTGAACATCGAAGCGGGGACAAGGCCTACAATTTGGAAGTGATTGAACATCTGAGTGAACGGGCATCAAAGGAGGGATCTCAAGTCATTGCTTTTCATGAATGTTCAATCTCCGGATATACTTTTGCACGGGACCTGTCAGACAAACAAATTCTGGAGAAGGCGGAATCTGTGCCGGGAGGTCAGAGTGTAAATAAATTAATTGAAATTGCACAAAATCATGATATTGCAATCCTTGCCGGCCTTTTTGAAAAAGATGAGGATGACAAAGTCTATAACACGTATCTGTGTGTTGATGGAAGCGGGTTGATTGCTAAAAGCCGGAAACTGCACCCTTTTATTCATTCGAGTCTTGATCCCGGCGGCAAGTATTGCCTGTTTGATTTATTCGGGTGGACATGCGGGATTTTAATCTGTTACGACAATAACATCATTGAAAATGTAAGGGCTGTTAATTTATTGGGGGCGGATATTATCTTTATGCCTCATGTTACGATGTGTACCCCCTCTTCCCGGCCGGGTGCGGGATTTGTTGATCCTGAACTCTGGAAAAACAGAAAAGAGGACCCGACTTCACTTCGGCTGGAATTCGACGGCATGAAAGGAAGGAAGTGGTTAATGAAATGGCTGCCTGCACGGGCATTTGACAATGCCGCTTATGTTGTTTTTTCAAACCCGATTGGCATGGATCATGATCAGTTGAAGAACGGCTGTTCAATGATAATCGATCCGTTTGGAGATATCCTGGCTGAATGCCGGAAGCTGGATGATGATGTGGTTACAGCTTTATTCACCCCCGAAAAACGGATTCGGGCAGGGGGTTACAGGTATAAAAAGGCAAGAAGGCCCGACCTTTACAAAGACATCATCGGGCAGCCACACAATCCGGATCAAAAAGTAGCCTGGCTTGAATAAAATAAAAAATAGAAGATAATTTATTTCAAAAGTTGAACCCCATGATAAGAGTATCCCCGGCTTCATGTTTCCTGGCTCGGGCCTTTTTAGATATAGAATTTTTACTGTATGTTCTTAAACTCTGGTTCTGATTTATTCTTTCCTATGGGGGAGTGATTTTGACAGGAAAATGAGTTGAATCCGATAAGTTGAACTATAATTTAGGTTAACTGGCAAGGAGTTAGATATGAAGAACATCACCCGCAAGAATTTTCTGAAAAATAGTGCCTTGGGATTGGCAGGATTAACGGTTAACCCGTTTGAAAGCCCATCCACCGTTCGTTCTGAATTTTTGGATGAACGTAACTGGAAAGAAAACTTTGCTTCGAATGATCGAATTCAAATTGCGACAATCGGAATGGGAATTATCTCACATTTCAATACTACGACAGCTTTGGAAGTGCCCGGAGTAGAACTGGTTGCAGCAGCAGATTGTTACGATTCACGGCTTGTACGTGCAAGAGAGGTTTTTGGGGAGGATATATTTACAACCCGGGACTACAGGGAGATTTTGGATCGTGAAGATGTGGATGCCGTTGTTCTCTGTGTGCCCGATCACTGGCACGCACGAATGTCGATCGATGCCCTTGAAGCAGGAAAGCATGTCTATTGTGAGAAGCCGATGGTACATGATATTGAGGAGGGAAACCGGGTGATACAGGCACATAATCAGAGTGACAGGGTCATGCAGGTGGGAAGCCAGTTTGCCAGTGATATGATTTTCAAAAAGGCTGCTGAGCTCTATGAATCGGGAGCGATTGGCAAACTGAATCAGGTTGTGGCCATATATAATCGCAATTCTTCTCTTGGAGCCTGGCAGTATTCCATTCCGGCAGATGCTACTCCTGAAACAGTCGATTGGGATCGGTTTTTGGGAAATTCTCCACATGTTCCGTGGGATCCCAAGCGATTTTTCAGATGGAGATGTTATCACGACTACGGAACAGGGGTACCGGGGGATCTTTTCGTCCATTTGTTTACGGGAATTCACACTGTAGTAGGAGCAAAGGGGCCGACTTATATCTCGGCTGCCGGCGGACACCGTTCCTGGTTCGACGGCCGTGAAGCTGCGGATGTTTTGAGCGGGCAGTATCATTATCCGGAGACGGAAAGTCATCCTGAATTTACCCTGATCCTGCAGAGTAATCTTGCCGATGGCGGGGGGACCGGGACCCGGTTCCAGTTTATCGGGGATGAAGGAGCTCTTGAGATTTCTCCCGGGTCATCTGTTAAATTAACCCGTCTGCCCCGCAGGGAACCGTCGTTGGAAGAGTTGAAGGGCTATAATTCTGTCTTTACCTTTTCCGAGAGGGTGCAAAAAGAGTTCGAACAAAATTACAGGGAAGTCCATGCGGATAAAGTTCGATTTCAACCTGAAATGGATGAAACCGTTGAATTTCGAGTCCCGGATGAATATAGTACGAGGCTTGATCACTTTGTTAATTTCTTTGATTCAGTAAGAAATGGAACCCCCGTTTTTGAAGACCCGGTGTTCGGTTTCAGGGCAGCAGCGCCGGCGCTGTTAACCAATAGAAGCCTGGAAGAACAACGTGTGATTCGGTGGGATCCTGATAATATGGAGATTCGATCCTGAAGATATCTTATTCAATTTCAGAGATGTTGGATTCTTGACTCATCCCCGATGGTTCCTCCTGAAGAAAAACCGGAACCGGAATCCATCGAGGTTCAGACGTTTCCGGCGGAGTGCTCATCTTGAAATATTCTTCTTAAGGCAACCCTTTCCCGAAAAACCCGGTATAGGCTAGACAACAGGGGTGAATACACACACTTTCCCCCTATCAATCAAATGTTTGGCGTATGCATATCACTCATTCGATTCTACCTGCACCGAAGATAAAATCGTCTCACTTTTCCCATCATTTTTAAAGAAACCGGAACATTCGGTGATACCTGCATCCCACATGACAATGCATGCATGACAAGTGCGATTGCGGATACCTATGAAGATGAAGGGTAATCAGTGCATTGGATATTGTATATTATTAATCAATCATAACTTGTTCCCGAAAAGAGCGATATATCTTTGCTTAAGGAAATTATCAAAGGGTGCCGTAAACGGCGGCGAAGCAGTCAGAAAAAACTCTATCAGATGTTTTATGCCTATGGTATGAGCATTACGCTTCGCTATGCCGATTCACGGGAACAGGCTGCGACGATTCTTAACGATTCGTTTCTAAAAGTGTTTGATCATATTCAAAAGTATGATACCAGCCGGCCCTTCAAGCCCTGGTTTCGTCAAATCGTTATCCATACTGCGATCAATCACTTTCATAAGAATAAGAAAGACCGGGAGCGTATAGAAATAGAAATGAATGAAAATGATCTACCGATAGATGAAACCATTACAAGTGGAATTTCCTACCGGGAAATTATCGGGCTGATCCAGCAATTATCCCCGGCATACCGGACGGTTTTTAGCCTGCATGTTATCGAAGGTTTTACTCATGAGGAGATTGCTGATATGCTGAATATTGCGATAGGTACCTCAAAATCCAATTTGTCCAAAGCGAAGAAAAACCTGAAATCCCTGCTGGAAACAAATTTAACATAAAGCTAATATAATGTCTGGAGATCAAAACGAGAAGGACTCATTTGAGGAGTTTTTCCAAAAGAAAGCGGAGGAATACGATATTCCCTATAGGGAAGAAGACTGGATGAAACTGAAAAAAAAGCTGGATCTTCAGGATGCAAAAATTAACTATCGGAAAAGAGTTCGCTGGATTGCTGCTGCTGCCGTATTGATTGTGTCCCTGTTAGGATATTTTACTTACGAAAACCATAACAGGCTTAACCAGATCAGCCGGCAATTGAATGATGAAGTCACAAGCGAAACAGAACAGCCGCTGTTAGACGGAGAATTGACGGAGAATCTGGAAGATCAGTCAACGGAAGCCGATGCCGAAGCCGAAGAATCCTCTGATGAGGGCTCCCTTGCAGTAAACGATTCTAGCGAAGGAGATGACGGCGGACACGGAAATTCTTTTGACTTGACAAGTAAACCAAATTTGCCCGTTTCCGAAATGGAAGTAAATGAGGGATCGGAACCTGCCGGACCGGATTTACTGAATAGCGATGACGGGATTACGAGAAGAGAAGTGAAGGATGTACAACTTGTTTCTTATAACATCGTGCCAAAACACCCATTTTTCTACTATACAAATCGTGCCATGGTCCCCACTGCTACTGAATTGGCTTCTTCAAATGGATCCTGGGATCTATCAGATAAACAAACAGGAAACGACTTCATTTCGTCCAGTACCTCACGCTTCACAATCGGGGTTGCAACTGCACCTGATTTAAGTACGGCAGGATCCATTTCGAACTTTTATGATCCGGGATACAAGTTGGGATTTACAATAGAATATTCTCTTGGACCCAATCTGTCCATTTCAACCGGCATCCTTCAATCGAATGTTCGTTACTCTGCCCGAAACCGGGAGTATAATCCTCCTGTTTATTGGAAAGACGGGATTCAACCTGATGAAATCATTGCCGTATGCCGGCTACTTGACATCCCGGTGAGTCTCAAGTATGACTTCATGAATTTTGACCGCTCCAGGTTTTTTGCCACGGCCGGGGTTTCTTCCTATATCATGTTAAATGAAGAGTATGACTTCAACTATCAGGGGGATGACACCGGCTTGATGCAAAGGTGGAGTGGCAAAACCGGTACAGGTCATTGGATCAGCAATGCTAGTTTTTCAGTCGGATACGAGTTAGACATCCACCGGAACTGGAGCCTTCGTGCAGAACCGTTTTTAAAAGTCCCATTAAATGAAGTCGGATGGGGAAATGTGAATCTCTATTCCATGGGCAGTTTTATTTCCATCCATCACAATCTATAAGGGGTGGGAAATTGCAATCATTTTTGAAGTCTGAAAACGATTGGCAAACTGTATTGAACTCTGACCGGTTTGCCCCGTTGCATTCCTGGTTTGAACTTGGCTTGTTTAACGGCACGAATTGCTTCTTCATCACATCCGCCTCCAATTCCACGGGTGATGACCGGGTTTTCAACCTCTCCTTTTTCATTGACAATAAATCGTAGATATACACGACCTTCTATCCCTGCTCTTCGGGCCATTTCCGGGTATTGGATCTTACTTTGAAGACCAGCCAGTCCACCAATTAATTCCGGCATTTGTTCGACGATAACAAAAAAATCCTCTTCTTTCTCTGTTTCCTCCTCATCATCAGGTTGAGGAGGAGGGGCGGGAAGTGACATGGGACCGTCCAGAGTTAATTCGGCATCAATGTTTATTTGTACGTCTTCAATGATCTCGTCATTAGGGACCGGCTGGGGTACGGGCGGACGTGGCGGTGGAGGTACTCTCTCTACATGTTCTGTTTGAATGATTTCTTCCATTTCTACCACCTCCTGTTCTTCAAGCTGGAATTTCTTAGAAGATTGAATGTTGAAATCTACCCGTACAAGTCCGATAAATAAAACTAAAGTTAATGCAAGAGAGACTTCGAGGAACAGTGTATAATAATTCCTTAAATCCGCCTCGGGGTTTTTATGGTTTTTATATCCTTGATTTCTTTTTGCAGAATTCATCTTAACCACCTCTCTTATTTATTAGAAGAATGGAAGTAAAAGTTATTTAAGATATTTGAAAGACAGCTAATCCTTTTTTGTAGATTAATCTAATGGAACTGCAAATACAGAAATGAGAGGGAATTTCGGAAATTGTTGTAGGGAGATTCCCTACCCGCTATCCAATATTTTTTGGTTGGGGCTGAAGGATGAATTTTACAAATACACTCATACGAAAATAGAATGGCAAAAGAAGTGGCCTTACTCCAACAGTAAAGATGAAAGCATTCCAGACAAAATCGGATAAGATAAAATTACTATTCGGCTCCTTCTTTTTTAAATTGCTTCTTATCCGGTCTTACCGTAATAACTGGTTTTCGCACATATTGGGTAACTTTTTCAGCGGTGGATCCCAAAAGTAAATGAGCAAGGCCGCTGTGGCCGTGAGTTGCCATGACCACCAAGTCTGAGTGTTCTTCTGCATAATTCTCGACCTCATAATGGGCTGAAATTCCATATTCGATTTTCGTATGCAGGGAAATTTCCCGGTTTTTATCATTTCCGGCCAGGATCACCTTGTCTTCAAAACGGTCTTCGGTTCGCTGAATATGGAAGTCCGATATACCGGAGTCCATCAGGTATTCATTGAGACGTTTGATGAGCCCATCATAAATAGATTGCAGTTCCCCCTTATCCGGATCTCTCGGGATATCTTCAGATATACTGCCATACAATTCCAGTACATGGAACAAGGTAATCTCCGCCTGAAAGGTATCGGCGAGCTGAACAGCAAGGGGAAATGCCGAGAAAGAGAGATATGAGGAATCAGTAGGCATCAGAATATTTCTAATGTTATTTTCATCGAATCTTTCATCCACTGAAAAGACGGGGATACCGGAATTTCGAATGACCCGCTCCGTAGTTCCTCCCCGGAACATCCCGGTTTCGTCTTTTCCTTTTACTCCCATTAGAATCAGGTCATAGTTATTAGATGTTGCATGCTCGGTTATGGTAGATGAGGGTTTTCGGTCGATTTTAACAAAATATTCACCCCGGTTATTTTCGGAAATATAACTTTTCATCGCTTTTTCAAGCTGATGCTCGGATTCAGTAATAATTTTCGGATAAACATCTTTTTCAATGTCCAATGGCATTCCCAGGTTCTTTATACTTTCATTCAGATATTTGACTGTTGGGATCACATGGAGGAAGTCAATGGACCCGCCGAATACGGAGGCAATTTTCTGGGCAACCGGATAGGCTTTTTCCGAGCCTTTAGAAAAATCTGTTGGGACAAGAATTTTTTTGATGCTTTTCATATTGGATTCCTTTTGTATTTTAATAGATAAAGATTCTTTTTGTTGTTCACATTTACTCCTATCAAAAATCGATCAAATGAGAATAGAAGTCATTTTGATCCCTCATCAAGAGTATGCTCAATCAGGTCAATCATTCTTTTATATGCTTCTTCATCGGTTTCCCCACTGGCTTTCAGAAGCTGTCCGGATGAGTTTTTTGCAAAGATTTCGACTCCGCCCCATTTTTTCTGACTTCCGCTGATTGAAAATCCGCGATAACCCTGATTTTTTAAAATATCTATTCGTTCATGAAAAGTCGAATCACGGTCCATTTCTCTTTCTCTATGATCAATCATAATTTTCCTCCAATTCTTATGAGTTGCCTCCTTATTGGAAACAACCTCTGACTTGTGGATGGATTCTTTTAACGGGTTTTATCCAATCCTTTATTTTTTGCTTCAATTCCATATCGGGTATGGGGGACTGCTTTTAAACGACCTATCGAAATCGGTTTGCCGGTTGCCCTGCAAATACCATATGTTTTATTTTCGATTCGTTCGAGTGCTCTGTTTAGCTGGTTGACAAATGCCCGGCTCCTTTCGATCAACTGATAATACATCTGAATCTCACCTTCATCCGACCCTACATCCGCAATGTGATGGGCGTTTGATGATTGATCACTGTCGTCAGCATCGATCATATTTTTCAGGTTATTTCGCAGAGAAGCCAATTCTTCTTCAGCATCCTTTCTTTTTGCCAATATTAGCTTTTTGAACGATTCCAATTCCTGATCTGTCAGCGTTGTTTTATGGGGTCTGGTTTTTTCAATTACCTGAGTCATTTTTCCAGGGGTTTGTATTTAATGTTTATTTGTTTTCAATTACAAAGTGATTAAAAAAAGAAAACTTCTCTGTAAGGGGTGAGCTGACTCAGACGTAGGGAGATTTCTTACAATAGTATATACCTTCGGTCGCAGGGGATTGAGCCTCCCTATTTTTGGGAATGATATCTAAACAGAAACATACAGTATGAAAAACCGAACCCAACAATTTTATAGTTATCACAAATGGGCGAACCAGAGAATGTTCGAGCCCTTTAAAAAAACTGTCTGACGAAGTCTATGATCCTGCCTGATTTAATATTCAAATTGAGATTTCATAAAAACCGGTAAATTACGAAAGTTGAATGTTGACCAGTTTTTGGAAAAGCTGTTGGATGGATTCCTCTTTGGATTTGTCGGTATTAATTCTGATCAGGTGACGGGGATTTATTTCTGAGGGAGGGTCGTAACGGCTATCGAGCATCTCAAAATCTTCGTGACGGGCATCGGAAATAACGGTCGAATCCTGTTTCCGGTTTTCAAGTCGTTTTTTTCTAACTACTGCAGGAGCTTCGGTTTCGATAAAGTAGTATTCAGCCTCAATATTTTTTAGAAGCAATAGAAGTTGATTTCTATAGGAAGGATCGCTGAAAGTAGCGTCCAGTATAAGACTCTTTCCGTTTAATATTTCTGTTTTTGCAGTTTCTATTAATTCCTCATAAGTACGGTCAGACATTTCATCTGAATACAATTGGTTTCTTTTCGACAACGGGGTCCGCTTTGACAGTGGTATTCCCCCCATTTTTTTTCGGGTAATATCCGAAGCAGAATAGTGGAGTCCCACTTCCTCTGCCAATTGACGTGAAAGAGTACTTTTTCCGCTGCCAACCCGGCCCATGAAAATCAAAACCGTCGGTTTTGAGCCAAAGAGTGCATAGGAAAGTGATAATTGAAAATAACGACCGGCTAAGCCGGCTGCATGAGTACGATCTGACAGCGAGACTTCTTCTTCAGAGCTTTGCAGGCTTTTAACCTTTCCACGAACATAAGATCGATAGCATTTATAAAAGTCAATAAGCTGTTTTATATCAGGGTCATGAAGTTTGGCTGACATTTCTTCAACAAAGTATCTTGCTTCATTTCTCAAATTGTTGAAGTCAAGATCCATGGCCAGGAAACTGATATCCGATGTAATATCCTGATAACGAAAACGCTCGTTAAATTCTATACAGTCGTAGATGCAGACGTGATCATCTGTCATATAGATATGTTCGAGATGCAGATCCCCGTGTCCGTCGACAATACGTTTCTTATCGATGCGTTTTAAAAACAGTTCTCTATTTTCATCCAGAAAGCGTTGTGTATAAGTGCGAATCGCATAATAGGTGTGTTTTGGAATCGTATCACCAATAAAAGGCTTTGTCTGCTTGAAGTTCTCATCCGTATTCACCTTAATCTTTTTCGGCTTGCCCCATTTCAAAATCTTCTCATCCGGAGTTTGAGATCTGTAAAATGGAATCAATTTATTTATAACTCTGTCAAGATGTTCTTTGGACAGCTTTCCTTCTTTAACCGTATGGATTAAAAAATTCTTTTTTTCAAGCAGGTTCATTTTAACAGCATATTCCACCTGCAGAGCGGAGTTTGTGGATTCGAACGACCACGATCCGTTTTCCAGAAATACCTGCGTGACTCCCAGGTAAAGTCCTTCACACAAGCGCCGGTTTAATTCGACTTCTCTTTCACAGAAATACTTTCTCTTTTCAGGGGTACTGAAGTCCAGAAAGTCGAAATTTACAGGCTTCTTAAATTTGTAAACGAATGGAGGGGCGATAAAAACATGAGAGATGTGAGTTTGAATATGCTCAACTTGTCCCGGGTTGTGTGGATAGGACCCGGGATTTTTGAGAAAAGCTATCAGATGATCAGGAAATGATTGGGGCATTCATCCGGATTTCTATGATGTTTTTGATGAGGCTGTTGCTCAATTTTCCTAATAAACTTCCAGGAACATTCGTTCACCGGCCTTGATATTTTTACTGATCTGATCACTTGTCCAGTTCAGCGGATTCTCGTCTTTTAACTCATCTTTGATCCTTATATAGTCGAAGAGTCCGAGTTGGCCCAGGATTTGAAAAATACCGGTTTCCATACCTTTCAGGCCACAGACATAAATCAGGGTATTATCCTTTTCAAGGATCGGCATCATGAGTTCGTGACGGTCTATGAGGGTGTATTGCACATAGGGTTTAGTGCCGTCGGGACGTGGATCTTCCCGGGAGATAGCCTTCAGATAATGGAAATTTGAATGATTTTGATCCAGATCGTCAAACAGCTTTCTGTAAAGGAGGTCCGTTCGATAAGGACAGCCAAAAGCAAGGATGACCTCATTTTGAATTCCCCTCCGCATCAAGTCGATGACCATTCCCCGAAAAGGAGCGATACCGGTTCCGGTAGACAAAAAGATGTAATTATAGTTTTCAGGATTTTCGGGCAGCAGAAATCGCCTCCCACTCGGCCCGGTCATATCAATTTGATCACCCTCTGTTCGATCACACAAGTAGTTGGAGCAAACACCTAAAAACAGTTCCTGAGTTTCCCAGTGTTCGTCTATTACCCGTTTAACAGTGGTTGCATAGATTTTTCCGTTCCCTTCTTCACCGCCGGTTGGAGAACAGGTCGAGTAGAGGCGAACTTTATGGGGCCTGCCGGTTTCATCGGTTCCTTCCGGGATGACCCCGAGGGCTTGTCCGGGATATACACGGTTTTCAAGTTTGGTTCCTGATACATCAAATTCGACGTGTCGTACAAAATTGGGGCTCGGTGCATCTGTAATAATTTCACTTTTAACAATCGGTACCGGGACCGGATTTTTTGGTTTATAGGTATTGATCTCAACATCCGGAACTTTTAATTGGGACTGGGTTTCAATGGGCATGAAAATATAACCGGGTTATTTGAAAATTGAATTTCGGATACTTCTTTCATTAACGCCTGACTGAAAGGGTTTGATGCTTGTATAAAATACTCTTGCTACAAGCAGCAGGCACGGGGTTTTAGGGAATGTAGTACATTTACAATAGATATTCGATTGTTTCCTTCTTTTGGATTTCCGGGCGTAACTTTTTTTTCTTGTGATCCCTTTAAAGAAGGCTTTGCAAAACTTGGGATTTGGTTCAAGATTAAGGCTAGAGGAATTTTAAAACCGCAGCATATTAGCTATATGTGAGGATTTTAAAATTTCGATAACGCAAAGATTGGGCAAAAGACCGGGTTTTGCAAAGCCTACTTAAATATTGTTTAATATTGACCAGAACGTTTGGATAGACACTGTTAGATGACCCATTGTAAGGATATCCCCTACATTTATTTCATATTAAAGCTTACCCGTCTTTTTCAAGATTCATTACGATCGGATTCAATTTTTACTGATATCGTAATTTAAAGGCATTAATTAACTGTTGATTCCAAAAAACAAGATTCTGTAGGGCGGTGAGCCAGAGTATGAGAGGGCTTTGAAAAACCAGGGGTTTTGTTCAATATCAAAGCCTGTCCGCCAGCCGGCGGATCGGAACCGCAGTTTATTAGGCATAAATGAGGATTTCGAATTCGCGAAAATGTTGAGATTGGGCAAAACAACGCTCATTTTTTGAACGCGTAGCGTTCCGAGCGACAGCGATTCCCACGCAGTGATTTTGCAAAATCCTCTATGAATGAGTTTTGACGAAGGATAAATATAACTGAATGGCTGAAAACTAAAATTAAACTGTAAATATTATGATTAAGCGAATACTTGTTGCATTGGATCCAGATGATGATACCCCTGTGGCAACGCAATATGCGATTCAGTTGGCCCGGAAGTTCGACGCCAGCTTAACGGGTTTAGCTGTTGTTGATACTTCAAACATTCTTACCGACATCGGAACGGGAGGGGGTGTGGGGGCCTATTATTATAGTGTTGACCTGTGGGAAGAATTAGCGGAGGAAACTCGTCAGGTAGCTGTTGAACTTTTGGAGTCATTTCGCCAATCCTGTGAAAAAGCGGGAATTCGGTATAGGGATATTCGAAAGGAAGGAGCTTCGGAAGAAAGAATTATCGAAGAGATGAAATACCATGACTTGTTGGTCGTGGGGCGGGATTCTCATTTCTTTTATAATCAACCTACCCGGGATACCCAGACTCTGGCAAGAATTGTGAAAAATGGAGTTGCCCCTACTTTAGTCGTGACAGATGAATACCGAAATGTTGAGAAAATTCTTATCGCTTTTGACGGAAGCTCCCCGGCTTCCCGAACTTTGAAAGGTTTTGTTCAGCTTTTACCCTATGGGAAAGATCTGGATATTGAACTCGTCTTCGTAAGTGAAAGTGATGAGAAAGAGGAAGTGGAAAAATCATCCTTCATTCTGCATCTGGCAGAAGAATATCTTAAAAGTCATAACTTTCACTATATCGTTAAAACAGTTCTGGAGACGGGTCAGCCTGCTACACGTATTCTCGAAAGACAAAAAAAGAGCAACCCTGATCTGGTGTTGTTGGGAGCTCATTCGGTGTCTGCAATTAGAAGGATTGCGTTTGGATCCGTTACTCACGAATTGATTGCAAAAACAAAAGGCTCACTTTTTTTGAGTCCTTAAAAAATCAGCCGTTGACAGGAGGTCTGATGGACTTAGCCTGATTTACTTACTGCGGAAACGCAGGATTTGAACATAGGATATGCTCTTTATCGTTACATAGCACCACCATTAGCCTCAAAAGATTCCGCCAGCCGGCGGAGCCCCGTAGAGTATGGTTGACACGACAATAGGTCGGACAGACTCGCGGGGCATCTCTGTTAAAACAATAATCTGAATTGGGGGATTGTTAATCAGGCTATAGATTTTGCACCTTATTTGAATGAATGATTTGGAGAGGCATTGGGCAAAAGACCGGTTGTGCAAAGCCCTCTTGGAATGCAAACCTATTTCAAAAAGACAAAGTATTACAAACTTTTAAATTTGATTTTATTTCTTTTCATACTTTATTCAGATCTTGGTAGTTATTGATTATTATAATTTTACAAATACAGCTTACATCTGTATGACCTCAGCATCTTTCGCCGGCCTGCGGGAGGATCCAGTTGAACTTGTGAGGAAATCGAAACGGCAGGGTTGCGGTTGAATGCTGTCTTATCCATAAAGGGGATTCATAGCTTATCATTTTTCGGTCTTCCAATATTAAAACGGATCAAGATGGGGCTTTGTCCCATCATGGATTGCTCTTTCTGTTTACTTTCTTTTGGGGTGCCAATTTTATTCTTGCTGAAATAGCCCTGAATGAAATGTCCCCGATTTCATTCAGTGTGTCACGCTTTGCCATGGGCGGGATAACCATGCTGTTATTTTTGTACATGCAATGTTACTACGATTCAAGAAGAAATGGCACTCCTTTTCAATTTTTTCCCCGGATTGACAGAGCAGACTGGCTACGGCTTCTCGTGATTTCGATTTTGGGTGCAACGCTTGCTCCCTGGCTGGGTATCGAGGGATTGGGTTTGACTCACGGTGCAAGGGCCTCTATCTGGCTGGCACTGGGTCCTGCTATCAGTGCCGGTTTTGGGCTCCTGTTGAGTACGGAAAAAATGGGGCGTTATGGTTATATGGGAGTAATTTTTGCCGGACTCGGCACCTTTATATTAGCTTTCGACGGACTGCGTGCCGGGCAAGGGTATTGGGCAGGGGACCTGCTCCTTTTCATCGCACTCGCTTTGACAGTGATTGAGCTCCATTTAATTAAACCATTAGCCTATAAATACGGATCTATCAGCATCGTCACGATGCGAACGCTGATCGGCGGATCCCTCTATCTTTTTATCGCGTCGCCTTCACTCCTGCAGGAAAGTTGGCTGATGTTCGGATTTTGGACCTGGTTCGCAATTCTTGCCGGCGGAGCAATCGGGGTCGGTGTCGGACAATGGGTAAAAGTCCGGGCTCTTCGCTCTTTAGGTCCTACAAGAGTGGTCATCTATGGGAATCTTGTGCCGGTAGCGGCAATGATTATTGCCTGGCTTTCCATTGGGGAGAACCCTTCTTTCTTTGAGTTGCTGGCCGGCGGACTGATCATTGCGGGAGCAATTTTTATCCAGGTGGTGGATGTCATTAATCGAAAAGCGGTAACGACCCCTGCCGAGGATGAACTCTCGGTCGTGTCAAGTGCAAAACAGGAATGAACGAACCAGTGGTTTGGAATGTCCACCTGTCAGCCGGCGACTGATAACTGATAGCCCTGCATTAATCAAAGGTGAAAGGATACCCGCTAATCTGAAAGCTTATTTCGTTTTCATCCGTATCAAAGCCAACCTGGAAGTCAAGATGTAGTTTATGAGAGTACAATCGGCATTTTGGAAGCCCAAGTCCCATTTGCAGGGCTTTGGTAGAATAGAACGGTAGAAATATCCGTTTTAAATTCTCTTCCGGGAAATTCATCAATGTGTTCCTTACTTCAATGATCCCTTCATTATGAAATTTAACCCAAACTTTTTTCTCATTTGTCTCCGGAGAAGCTTCGAGGCCGTTTCTTATCAATTCAATGACGATTTTTCGCAGGATGAAAAAGTCTGAATGAAATTCAACGGGATCCTCCGGCTTGGATATGGAGATTCGACGGATTTCGTCTTCATTAAAATTTTCAAAAATGGAAAGAATGAATGAATTGAGTGAAAACGTTGAATTTTCTATGGAAACGGGTGTGGCAAATTCTTCAATTTGATTCAACAGTTGAAAGGATTGGTCAAGACCTTTCTCCATTTTTGACAGGTAACTTGTTGAAGGCTCTTCTTTTGGGGTGAACTGTTCCATGAACATCTCTAAATATCCATGAGACCCTGTCAAAGGAGATCGAAACTGATGGACAAATTTTTCAGCCATCTCCATGTAAGAATGAAGCATGGGTGGATCAAGGGTATCACTCAGTGGGTTGAGAGTGATTTTCCTATAAACAGAATCGTTGAGGCTGACAGTTTCTTTCTGCAAAATATATAGTTGACCCGATTTTTTTGAAATACATATAGATTCCTCCTCACCGTAATATTTAAAATGGTCATGGAAACGAGTCGGTTTCCATCCGCTTATTAAATCTTCAAAATACTTCAAAGCCTTTCTGTTGGCATAAACAATCTTTTGTGACTGGTTTTCCAACAAGATTGGTTTATCAACCAAATCCAACGGCTTTGCTAAATTTAAGTTCATCTCAATTTTACTTTGGACCTCTTTCAGCTTCAACTTGTCGATCTATTATCCAACTATTTTTTTTCTATTCTATTATCGTCCAATGCCATAAATATAATTTCCGATAATTCAGACAAATAGCAAAAAAGTCTACCAATATAAGCCCTCTGTTTTAGATTTTCATCCTTTCAAACAAGTATTTCCTCTCTTATCGGTTCACTTCAGTCAAATCTAAACATTTAATTTGTGATAGCTTTTCCTTTCCGGCGGAAAAATTTACCTGTCGGGTTAGCCGGTTTCTCCCGTTTAAAGCTTTTTGGTGTGTAATGGGCCCTATGGCATGTGAGTTGCATCTACGTACACTACAAGAAAATGTTAAAAGTGGATCCTTATTGTTCGATGGATGGTTTCTCAGTCCATTAACAGGTGTTTAACCTCTGTAGTATAGGTTAATGTGTAAACAGGATCCGTTCAATTGAACGAAAACCAGGTAAGTAAACATGAAATTGATCGACAACCCTCACACACGGATTCTGGCAAAAATGATGGATGTCTATTCCCTGAGGAATAAGATTACTTCTGCTAACATTGCCAATATTGATACCCCGGGTTATCGAAAATCGTCCGTGAAATTTGAAGAGATGCTTGCAGAGCATTTGGAATCAGGCCGAAATGGCAAGGATTCGATTGATAACCTTCAGCCATCCATCGAATCCCATGATGAAAAGCCGGTTTTAGAGGAAGAGCTCTTGGAAATGGCAGATACTCAGATGCGTGTACAATTGACTGCCCGGGCACTCAGACATAATTATGAACAATTACGAATGGGTATTGTGGGCCGTACGGGATGATCGTTTAGGTGGGAAAGAGAAGGATGAATGTCGATCTGGAAGCAAAAGGATATTTGTTTGCCAAATTGTTCCCCGGCAGTTTGCCGAGGGGTGTCGTGATATATACACAATAATAGATGAGTATAAATTGAAAATGTAATTTCTGAGATTCATCGGAAAAGATTAACAGGTAGAATATGGATCGATTTTTTTCAGTCTTTAAAACTTCCGGGAATGCTCTGGCGATCCAGAGGAGACGGGTTCAAATAGCCTCGGAAAATCTGGCGAATTCACGAACGACGGAAACCGGGAATGGGCCCTATAAACCTAAACGATTACATCTGAGCCAGCCTGAAGAGGCAGGATTCAGAAGGACTTTACTGAATAGTGTGTTGAAAATGAGGACTGTAAATGATTTGCACAGGGAGGAGCCTGAAATCGAGCAACAGTTACAGGAAACCGTAAATCTGGCTCCATCAGCAAGTACTGTGGAAGAAAACCGGTTTCGATATGAATATGATCCGGGTCACCCGGATGCGGATGAAAACGGAATGGTACGGTACCCGGACATTGACATGGTTGAGGAGATGACAAATTTGGTCAGTGCAAACCGTCTCTATGAAGCAAATCTGAGTGTAATTGAAGCCGAAAAAGAAATCATAAAAAGGTCGTTTGAAATCTGATGGATAACCAAATTTCTTCATTTCATTCCGGAAAAACACGATTAAAAGGATTTACACAAGGGTTTGAAAAACCTTCCCTGCCGGATAAAGATTCAAATACAAATTCGAAATTAATTAAAAAACCTGCTGAGCATAGATCCCTGCCGCGTGAGGAACCTGTTCAAATGCAGGTATATCAACAAAACGGAAGGGTATCCAATACGGGCCCGTCTGAGACTGGTAGAAATGTAGACATGAAAATTTGAGGATTAAGACCCCTAACCGACTATAAGGAGCTCTCATGGCCATCGAACCCATTTCAATTCAACAATTACAATCATTAAGGCAAGACCCTCAAAATGAAGGACTGGGGGAGCTGCGGCACCTGGACATTTCAGAGATTGACGATCGTTCATTTTCCGATATGATTAAAGATGCGATTCAATCCGTCGATGGAATGCAAAAAGCTACGGATCAAAATGTAGAAGCCGTATTGGCAGGGAAAGCAGAAAACATTCATGAAGTCATGATTGCCATGGAAAAATCTCAACTGAGTTTTCAGCTAATGGTCGAAGTTCGAAACCGGGTTGTGGAAACCTATCAGGAACTCAGCAGGATGCAGATTTAAACCCACTTAATCACTCATCAATCACCTGGTCTCTCATTTTAATTCAATTCAATGGCTCGATTTTTCACAAATTTTAAAAATTTCTTTCAACCTCTGAATGGGGCTCAACGTACACTTTTTGTCCTGTTTTCAGTCGGTTTGTTGTTGATGATCAGTCTTATGTTCTATTGGATTCTCAGGCCGAATTATACCCTTTTATTCGGATCGCTATCTCCTGAGTCCGCCCAGGAAATTGTTGAGGAACTACAGTCAACAGGGATTGATTACGAACTTGATGACAGTGGCAGGTCGATCCGGGTACCGCGTGACAGAGTCTACGATCTTCGATTGAAGTTTGCTGCGGACGGGGTTACAGGTTCCGACTACCAGGGGTATGAGCTTTTTGATCAAAACTCTCTGGGCATGACTGATTTCATGCAGAGACTGAACCAAAAACGGGCACTGGAGGGAGAGCTTTCAAGAACCATCAGTAATTTGTCACAGGTTGAAGCCTCGCGAATCCATATCGTCTTGCCCGATCGTTCTCCATTTCAGGAAACGACCGTTGAACCGTCCGCTTCGGTAATATTAAATCTTAAACGGGGACAAAAACTTGATAAGGGGCAAATAGAAGGTATCGGATCGTTAATTGCCGGGAGTGTGGAAGGACTGGCTGTTGAAAATGTGGTCATCCTTGACCAGTTGGGAAACCGAATCTCGGAGAATGTATTGGTGAGTGAGGATGCCTATGCCAGTTCCGCTCAAATGAAGGTCCGTAAGGATATGGAAGCCTATCTGACTGAGAAAGCTCAAACGATGCTCGACAGGGTTCTCGGTCCGGGAAATAGTATTGTAAGAGTCTCAACCGAACACAACTTTGACCGCATTGTCCGGGAGTCAAATTTAATAGATCCGGAAAGCAGGATTATCATTTCAGAAGAGAGAAGAACGTCTACAAATACGGACCAAAACAGGGAAGCTGTTTCCAACGATGGACAGATAGATCCTTTTGTGACCAATACGAGAGAAGATGAGTCAAGTGTTCAGGTGAGAAACTATGAGGTCAATAAAACTCACGAACAACAGGAAAATGTAGTCGGTGAAATTACCCGAATCAGTGCCTCGTTATTGTTAAATTACAAATCTGAAGCGGTCGATGCCGATGGAGAGAACGCTGCGGAGGCCGTTGAAACCCAAGAAACCCCTTATACGGCTGAAGAAATTGAGGATATAAGAAATACTTTAAAAGGTGCCCTCGGGATTGTCGAAGAAAGGGGAGATGAAGTCGCCGTAACTCAAATTCGATTTAAAGACCCTTATGTTATTGATACCGGACCGGATATTTGGGGCCCCCTGATGCCGGCTTCCGAGATCATACGATATGTATTTCTGGCCGTTGGCATGATTGTATTTTCATGGCTGATATACAGGCTCTCCAAAAATTTCAGTATCGATTACGATCCGCTGATTGCCGATCCGCAGAATACAGGAGAAAGACTGGAAGGAATGGCGGATAGAAACTACCTGGACAGAAAGAGCTCTGAGGATGAAGATGAAGACTTATACGGACAAAAGTTGAGTGAAGATGCCAGGAGAAAACTCAATTCCGAGAAGAAGAGGAGTGAGGAGATTACCAAATTTATCAATGACAATACACATGAAGCGGCAGCTCTGGTACGAACCATGATCAATCAACCGTCAGTTTAACCGAACCACATTGAATAATGAGTAAAGTTATAGACAAAGTGCAACAAGAGGCTCAGGGTGATGAGACGATCGAGAGCTCCCTGGAATTGTCCGGAGTAGAAAAAGGGGCGGTTCTTTTGATCTCTTTGGGAGTTGAAAAAGCTTCAAAAATTCTGAAAGAACTGAATGATTTGGAAGTTGAAAAAATAACGAAAGCCGTCTCGGAAATGAGAAATGTCAGCTCAGTAGTTGTCGACAATGTAGTCGATGAATATTACAAGTTGATGAAGGAAAAAAAGTATCTGCTTGAAGGTGGACATGATATTGCCAAGAATTTTCTGGAACAGGCAAAGGGGAAGCATCAGGCGGATGAAATGCTCAGAAAATTCGAGGCAGAGAAGGGAAGGGATGCCTTCAGTATTATTCAGAACAGCGACATTGAAAACATTGTCCATTTTATGGAAAGCGAGCATCCACAGATTGCGGCGGTCATTCTTTCTCATCTGAAAATGACAAAGTCAGCCGAAATTCTTGCTCAACTTTCAGAAGAGTTTCAAAGTGAGGTGGCCTTCAGAATGGCCAGATTGGGCAAGGTATCCAGTGAGGTTGTTGAAGAACTCTCAGAAGTTATCAAAGAACAACTGGGAAGTGATTATACGGAACTTAACCATATTCATAAGGGAGCCTCAGCCGTTGCCGGAATCCTGAACGAGACGGATATTGCTACGGAAAGACAGGTGCTTGAGAACATCGAAAATGTCGATCCGGAACTCGCCAAAGAGATAAAAGAACAGATGTTCCTCTTTGAGGATATCCTTGAACTGGATGACAGAACCATGCAGATTATTGTCACCAAACTGGATAAACAGGATATGGTGGTTGGCCTGAAGGGTGTAGACGATGAGTTGAAAGAGTTCTTCTTGTCCAACATGTCAAGCAGAGCAAAGGATATATTGCTGGACGACCTGGAAACGGTAGGTCCTGTTCACGTGAAACAGGTTGAAGAAGCTCAGCAAAATATTGTGAAGACGATAAAAGAGCTGGATCAGGAAGGAAAGATCTCTATTCGAAGTCAATCAGATCAAATTATTGAGTAAATGGCTGAACTCGTAACAAATATCAAGTCCAAAAGGATCAAAATGAATTACGATTCATTGTTTCAGGGTACGCTGGTTGAAAGTGATCAGGATTCACACGAATCCGGACAAAGCCAGATGATTACTCAAAGTGAGTTTGAAGAACTATTGGATCGTTATAAAAAGGAGTGGGCGGAAAAAC
This sequence comes from Balneolaceae bacterium, assembly GCA_040877875.1. Lineage (GTDB taxonomy): Bacteria > Bacteroidota > Rhodothermia > Balneolales > Balneolaceae > JBBDNC01. The sequence goes on from JBBDNC010000079.1 coordinate 20,171, forward strand.
AGGAAGCATTACTTGAACAAGAAAAGGAGAAGTCCTTTCAGAAAGGATATCAGAAAGGAAGCAGCCAAACAAACAAGAAGATACAGAACACTTCAGAGGCTGTGCTGAATGCCTTTAATGAGATCGAGAAGAAAGTAAATCAGCTCATGACCGAAGTGAAACCGCAAATAGCCGAAATGATTTTCGACATTGCGGAGAGAATTATTGAACACCCGATTGTCAATGAAAGCATGCATCAACGCGTCCGGCAACAAATCGACCGGGTGATCGACCAGATTAGCGACAATCTGAATATCAGAGTGGAGGTGTCCTCAGATGAATTTGAGCTGATTAAAGAATTGCTGGAGTCCAGAATGAGCTCGGAACATATCACACTCACTTCATCGGATCATTTACAACCTGGAGAATTTATCGTTGATACAAACCGGGAAAAGATTGTGAAGAAGTTCAAAAAAAGTCTGAACGATTTCAGGGAATCTGTAACATTTACGGACCTGGAACCGGATGATACGGAAAAATAACCCATGATCTTACACGCTTACATAGAAGAAATTTCAGAGCGCCTCGATGAGGTGGATATCCGTCCGAAGTGGTTCGGAAAGGTATCTTCTGTTATCGGTACGGTCATCGAGGCTACCGGGCTTCATGCTTCTGTGGGGGAACTTCATATCATCCATTCGGCTACCGGTTCGAAAATCCGTGCTGAAGTCATAGGCATAAAAAATAACCGTACCCTGATGATGCCGCTGGACAGGGTGGAGGGAATCAAGTCGGGATGCCTGGTTGAATCCACTCCTAAATCAATGAGTATCAAAGTATCCGGTTCGTTACTGGGTCGTATCATTGATGCTAATGGGATACCGATCGACGGACTTGGTCCTCTAACCCGATGCAAGGACTATCCGGTTCATAATGATCCACCGGGACCGATGGAGCGAAAAAACATAGATTCGGTTTTAACCACTGGCATCCGGGCAATCGATGCATTTTTAACGGTCGGACTTGGACAGAGAATGGGAATATTTGCAGGCTCGGGAGTCGGGAAAAGTACACTGATGGGGGCGATTGCCAAACGATCGGAAGCGGACGTAAATGTGATTGCACTGATTGGTGAAAGGGGCCGTGAAGTAAAAGAATTTATCGATGATTCGCTCGGTGAAGAAGGATTGAAAAAATCCGTGGTTGTTGCAACGACCTCGGATAAAGCGGCAATGAGCCGGGTAAAGGCTGCATATACCGCCTCCGCTGTTGCCGAATATTTCAGGGATCAAGGCAAAAATGTTGTACTGATGATGGATTCGGTCACCCGGGTTGCAATGGCTCAGCGTGAAATCGGGCTTGCATCCGGCGAACCTCCGACCACCAAGGGTTATACTCCGAGTGTTTTTGCACTTCTCCCGCAAATTCTCGAACGGGCCGGACGAACCCGGAAAGGGAGTATCACCGGCCTCTATACGGTATTGGTGGATAATGATGATATGAATGAACCGATTGCCGATGCTGTCCGCTCCATTCTCGACGGACATATCGTGCTTTCGAGAAATCTTGCACATAAAAATCACTATCCGGCAATTAATGTATTAATGAGTGTTTCCAGGATTATGAACCAGGTGGTTGAGCCGGACAAAATATCCCTTTCCCGAAAAGCAAGGGAACTGCTTGCTGTATATGATGAGGCGGAAGATTTGATCAGTATAGGGGCATATTCGAAAGGGTCGAGCCCGAAGATTGATGAGGCCATGAGCAAGATTGATGCCCTGAACGATTTTCTCAAACAGGATCAACCCCTGGATCCTGACGAAAATATTTGGAGTAGACTTGAAACCATACTGAACAGTCCTGTCGGCAACGAGAAACAGGGGAATCGTATGAATCAGACCGGGCTGATGAGATGAAGTTTAAATTTAAACTGGAATCCGTATTGAAAATTCGAAAGCACGAATTAAAAATCGAAAAACAGAAATTGGCAGCGAAAATTCATCAACAAAATGAACTCGAAATAAAATATGAGAATCATCTCAAGAATTTGAAGTCAGCAGCAAAGCACAAAGATGAAGGGGGACAAACCGCGAATCAAAATCGCGAAAAAATGTTCCAGAATTATTTACTCATCGAAACCCGGATGCTGAATCAACTGAGTGAAAAGATCACACAAAAAAAACAGGAAGTGAATCAGCAGCGAAAAGCGGTAACAGAAGCAAACAAACAGGTTCAAATGATTGAAAAGTTAAAAAATAAAGCTCTCATGGAATATCAAATGGAAGCGGACCGAGAGGAACAACGTTTCCAGAATGAGATTGCAACTCAAATGTATCACAGACAACCAAAATCATGGATTTGAATATAAAGAAAATCGGGATTTCAGCAGGTATTTTTATCGGAGCTTTTCTGATTCTTCTTGTGGCGGCATACTTCCTCTACCCTATAATCGAGCCGGAGGCAGCAGAACAAGTCAGGGAAGAAATCGAGGAAGCATCACGTCCCAAAGAAGCTCCGGCACCTGCCTCCCTTGCCCTCTCGAATGATTCCACTAAATCAGCGGCTTTGGAAGCAAGGGGGGGGATAATTTATTCGTCCGAGTCCGATTCCCAGTTGGTCGCATTGAGAAACCAGCTTGAATCCAGTGAAATAAAATATCAAAGGATGATCGACTCTCTGGAAACCACTATTGAAGAATTGACGAATGAATACGAGGAAAAACTGGCTGCAAAACAAGAGGAAGAAATATCAGAAAAGCTGCAATCAGTAACCAAGGCACTTTTAAATCTTGATGTGGAGGAATTGTCTCCGATTGTGAACCGTCTTCAGGATCATGATTTGATAAAAGTTTATCAGTCAGCCAGTAATATGCAGCGTGAAAAACTGCTGCGTTCCCTGGAGCCGCAAAAGGCATCAAAAATTTTAATTGAGGTTATGTCATGATTCAACTCCTTCAACCCAACCACTCAAATGATAGCAGTCCTGAAGCAGATCAGGCGTCCAGTCTTTCCAAACACATCAACAAAGCTCAGAATAGCTCTGAAAATGAAGCGGCCGGTTCATCTTTTGCCCGCCAGCTTTATGGCGTTTTGAAACAGATGATGGGGTTGGACCTGTCAAAACATTCAGATGAGTCTGGAGCTGTACAATTAGATCAGCTTTCCACACAAATTGCAATAACCAATCAGACGCTTAATCAGGAGACCGGACTTAATTTACAGGTGCGGAATGCACAAAGCGGCCTTCATCTAAATAATGATTCGGCGTTGCATGATTTATTAAGTCAGCATTTCCAGAAGGAAATGAATTTGACGGAAAACCAGGCAGACAAACTCATACAATTGATTGAGGAACAGGGTCTGGACTTTGAGAATCCGGCTGATGTGCAGAAAATTGCAATTGAATTTCTGCATAACCTCGAGGGACAGAGGTCAGGCCTGAATAAATCAACGGAAATGGTGAATCAGATGGATGACGGAGATCAACACACCGGACGGGTGGAGTTGAAAGATCAAGCGGGCAAGTCGGAGGGAAAATCAGGCAACCCGGGGTCGCAGGTAAATGTTGAAATTGAAAATAGATTGACCGGAGCCAAAGAGGCAAGCGCGAACTTGTCAAAAAAATCAGGAAGTCTTCCATCTGAAACCACGGTTATAACAGACGACAAGAAAGAAGAAATCCTATCAGAGCCCCCCCGGAAGATGGCGAGTTCGACTACAACACCGGATGAGGGAAATAAAACTCAAAAACCTTTACCTGTAGCCTCGGTAACCTCAGCGACCTCAGAAACCCATGTATCCCCTAAAACTTTTGCACCTTCTGCAACCTTTGAAATCCCTGTAACTGAGAAAACTGACCCACTCCACCCGGCGCGTTCTGCAGGAATGAAAGGGGCAGCCGATACAGGAGTGGATCTCGAAGTTGAATCCGGCGTTCAAAAAAGCCCAAACATTTCAAACCCCCAAAATTTAGCTTTTGCTCCGGGAAATGATCGGGTTTCGGTTGACGGGAAGGGGCTGTTGCCAAATGAATTGGGGAATCAACCGGAGGCAGGGGAATCTGCTTTGTCCGAATCTATGGCACAGCCCGGTAAATCGAACAAGTCGGCAAAGTTGAACCCTCAATATTTGAAACCGGAAATTTTATCGATGGCCGGTGAGGGGGTTGAAGGCCCTTTCGGTTCGGAGGTAGTAACAGGTGCGGATCAGGAGGAAGATCCGAAGATCCGTCATACCGAATTGAAAAGGAAGGCAAGAATCAGTGAACAGTTAAAAGAGGTGATGGCTAACCCTGGAAAATTGATGGAGAGTCACGGATTGTCGTTCGGCAATCAGGTTCAGGCATCGGATGAGGAAATCGATGCGTCAGAAAAAAGCGGATCCCGTTTACAGAATATCGGAAGGTTTGGGGGCTTAAACTCTGAAAGTTCCCTCCATTCGAAACTGAAGACGGAAGTCCATCCATTATACTCTCGCCTGGAATCCGGGCAAGGCCCGGTCAGGCAATTCCCGGAACATCAAAATTCGGGGATGGTTATGCCGGAAATGTCCATGGATCAGCTTGCCGGAGAATTGAAATCATTTATGGATGGCCAGGATCCGGAACTCAGTGAAATACGGTTTTTAAAGAATGCAGAACCATTCTCACAAAAGATTCAACAGTCGGTCACCGTGCATTCGGTGGATAGAAATAATTTTGCAGGGAAATTGACTCAGGTTATTCGACAGGAAATCCGGAATCAGCAGTCAACCATGCAGAGCTGGAAGAGTCATCAGTTTTCATTTGAAGATGGTTCCAGGGTCCATATTGCCGTTCGGCAAATGGAAAGTTCCCTTCAGCTTCAGCTTGGATCGATGAATAGTGATCTGAATCGGCTTATACAGACTCATGCGAACGATATCCGGCAGCATTTGCAGGAGCAGATGAAACTGAATGTAGAGTTACACTTTAAGGGTGAGGATTCGAGCGGACATTCATTCTCCGGACAAAATACCGGTGAAGCCGGATTAGCAAATCAGAGGTTGAAGAACGGACAAATCGAACCGCCGGATTCAACAGGCCGGAGAGGGGGCCTGTTACATCCGTCTGAAAAAGTGCGGTTTTTTGGATTTAACCGAAATGAGTGGACAGCTTGATGAGAGTAAAAAACAAGGAACTGTTAAATAAATAGTGAGGAAAAAATGGACGTAAATAGTATAAATACAACCCAAGCAGGAAACACAGCCCCGGCTCCACAGGCGGGAAGCAATGCCGAGCTTGGCAAAGATGAATTTTTGAAATTACTGATTACCCAGCTTCGGCATCAGGATCCGTTGAACCCGATGGAAGGAACCGAGTTTGCCTCCCAACTCGCCGAGTTTAATTCGGTTGAGCAATTGATCAATCTGAACGAACAGGTGACAGGCCTGACGAAAGCACAGGATCAGATGAGTAATGGACTGCACAATTCACTGGCGGCAACTCTGACAGGAAAGCAGGTAAAAGCAATAAGTGAAGAGATCGGTGTAAGTTCCGAACCGGCCGAGATTCAGTACAGACTTCAGCAGCTTGCTTCCGAGGTAAATATAGAAGTCCGTGATGTAAGCGGGAACCTTGTTCGAAGTGACATTCTTGAAAATGTCGGGCAGGGTGACCATCAATGGACATGGGATGGCAAAACGAACGGAGGACAGCAAGTGCCTGAAGGTTCGTATTCGATAAGCTTGTCAGCTCGTAACGGCGACCAACAGGTCGGCAGCCTCACTTTCACCGAGGGAATCGTGGATCGGGTACGGTTTACAGGTGAAGGGGTGAAACTTCTCGTAAACGGGATGTTATTGCCTCTCAGTGATGTGGAAGAGATAGGATCAGGATCCTGATCTGAAAC
>JBBDNC010000080.1:0-25730 GCA_040877875.1 Balneolaceae bacterium
GCTCAAACCGGCTGACCAGCGAATTGCCTTGCTTAATGTTAATATCAATGTTGGGTAATACTTCCAGTTCCAGGTACTCGCTCTCCGGAGTGTAGAAGGCTCGTTTCAATAGTTCAATCCACAGGCGCAATCGGCATATTTTTACCGAATTGGCATTGATATCTACCCCGAACAGGCAGTTCTCAATGAGGTATCTTTTTTCGTGAAAGAGCGCCTGTTGTATGCGCTGCCGCTCAGATGCTATGTTTCGGGAAGCCAGCGTTTGGCCTTTCCAGGTATGCGATACATCATATTCAAACAACTCATCATCCCCATAACTTACAATCAGCTCATCATTTTCAACCGTAACATTCAGGTCTCGAAACGCTTTGCCTTCCACATCACACAAAATTCCCAGGTCGGATTTTATGGCCAGTAATTCATTCAAACAGGACACCAAAAAATGACCGGAACCTACGGCCGGATCACAAATAGTAATGGAATTGACGATTTCATTTGCCTCTTCAATGGAAACAGATCGGTTCGGACCAATATGATTATAGAGGTCTGAAATCGTTAGCTCTTCTCCGTTTTCAATCCCTGCGACCTCTATGAATTTGTCTGTCATCGCTTTCCGTAAGGTCTCCCGTGCCATGTACTCGGTGATAAACCCCGGCGTGTAAAAAGAGCCGTCTTTATAGCCGTTTATCTTTTCAAAGATCAATCCAAGTACCGATGCATTGATCAGTGATTTCCGTTCGCTGCGGATTTCCTCTTTTCCTTCGGCGGAAAAATCATAGGCTTCCAGAAATCGAAAGAGATAATCCAGAATGGGTAGTTCCTTCCCCCGCAGGCCATTCAACACACTGCGGCTGTACACCGACATGGTGGCATCAGTTAAGCCTGAAATCCGGGTGGTATCATGTTCCAGATCCGATACATCAAACAAGGAACTATTCAGGTATGGAATATGACCGAACTTTTCTTTGATGGCCTCACTTCGCTCCTCATTTCTACGGGCAAGTACCTGGAAGAAAAGGGTATTCAAAGCGTCAAATCCACTGAGTTCATCACTGTTCAGGAATTTGAATTTCCTATCCCCCCGGTGATAACGGAATAGCTGAGCTTCCAATAATTTCAGGAACAGCACCCGGTTCATCCATGTAATACTAAGTTCCAGGGCTACTGCAAAAAACTGCTCCTCTTTGTCTTCACCATAGCTTTTGACGGGTTCACGTACCGTACTCAAATGGTCTTCAGCATCCAGAATCCGGATGGTGTTTTCAACAAAGGAGCCGGGATTTCGTTTTTCTTCGCTTGCACGACGAATGTAGCGGGTATTGCCTTCCGTGGTCTCTTCCAGCCCAAGGATATAAAGCAGTTCGCGATAGAATTCCCGGTTCAGGCTGTTGCTGTCATTCGCAAACGACTCTTTCAGCAGATGGATCGGAGTGAACAGCTTGTACAGCGGAATGAGTTTCTTTTCGTATCTGCTGCCTTCTTCTCCACCCAGCAGTTTCCGGGTTTTATCCAGCGGTATGTAAAGCCCGGTGATGGACGTCTCCTGAGTTTCTACAAATTTTGCGATTTCACTATACATGAAATCATTGTTGGACGACACTTTTTGGTCCGCTTTCCAGCTTCTCCAGGTTTTTCTCAGGGCAGATGGTTTGTAAAAACAGCGTTCAAATTCCTGAGCGTCAAAGATAAACCAATCGTGCATATTGGTGATGATCACATGCTTCAGATCGGTGTTTTCTTCTTCAATTCGCTGCTCCAGGTAATACAATACTGCTTCATGCAGCGCTTTCTTGTTGAAGTTTTTCCGGCTAATCATCTCCGCTTTGTTCCCCGGACGCTTGACCTCTATTAAGACTCCCACGGGATCGTTCTTCTTATCGCCCGTATAAATCGCGAGGTCAATCCGGCCACTGGTATTGATTTTGTAATCGCCAAAACCAAGGCTATTAAAAAATGGAGGCAAAAGATTTTTCAGATGTTCTTCATGCTCATCCGCTTCTACGGCATGGTTTATTTGATCCAATAAACCTGACAAGGAATTTTTAAAGGTATCAAACTCCGGACGCTCTACCGGCTCTTTTAGAAAAGCTTTGTTGATCCCCTGTCTGACTGTTTTTGAATCAAATTTCATGATGAGTGGTATTCGTATTCGAACCGAACAGGTGTTCCCCGATTCCTGTAGGTAAACGTTCATATAGCTGAATGCCATAAGATAACAGATGTAAGGAAACTTGAAAGAGGCCGAACATTTACTTTCAGGATCTAAGTACTGTCAAGTTTTTACTCCATCCATACTTACATAAAAATATAGAAGGAAGGCTTTTAAAAAATGTAAGGGAGAGCCGTCGTGACGATCATATCAATAACGCCCCTATTCGATAATGTCCTGTTTTGCTAAGAACAAATGGACATTCAAATTGGGACTTTGTTATTCATCTTAATTATGATAAATTTATCATATTCATGGCCGTTTACAAAAAGACGTTGAATGGCATTGAGGTCAGGATTCACAATGTAGACCATCCGCCTCCACATTGCCATGCATTCACGGGCAACAAGGATATAAGAATCAATTTACTGACGCTTGAGGTCATGAATCCGCCACCGGTTTCAATACCGGCCAAATTAAACAAGGCCATCAAAAATGAACGTGAAGAACTTTTAAAAGCCTGGGAAAACGTCACGGTCATTCCTCTCGGCAGGAATCCGGGTGAATGGTAAATCAAAACGCCAAATGTTATGAACGCGATCACAGAAGAAATCAGCATTGACGTAAGCGGCGTTAAGAAGGTAAAATCCCGCCGGGCCATTAAGGAATTGCTGAAGCAGATACAATTTTCATTCGATGAATTGTCCGATTTCTGGAGTCGTATTGATCAAGCTGAGGTGTCACTGACGAGACAAATCCTTGTTTTTCTTGATTTTCATTCGTTGGTACGTCATATCAATAAAACGAATCAGGAGTTTTGGGCGTATAGAATCCGAAAAGACAACTTCTACTTTATTTCTATGATCCGGGATACTCGTGATGAGAAATATGCTGATCTCATTGATGATCTTACAAAGCTTTTAGACAACCGATTATCCGTTATCAGGATAAACCATGACTTTGAGACAAATAAAGACAAGACAGAACTATTCCGGGAAGTGCAGATAGTTCTCTCAAGAAACTTCAGCTCTGATGCCTTGAAAAAGGTATCCTATCACAAAGCTCGTCAAACGTTTCTGGCCGAGTTCAATGACGGCACCTATGGTGAAGTTTCTCTAAACGAACTTGGGATCGTGGAAATGAGAAATGAATTGATCCTGGATCAGCCGATGATCAGCGAACAGGGCAATGCCTTGATACTTTTCACCCGTGACGGAGAGACGTTTGATATTGACGCCCTTGTTCTGAAATCCCTGGTATCAGATCAGGTAAAAAAAGAGATCCGGCGGCAATCAAAACGGACGGCAGAGCATGTGGGCGACAGGATTAAAATGACCAGAAATGAAACGGGGGTTACCCAAATGGATTTATCCGAACGAACGGGAATAGACCAGGCGATCATTTCCAAGATCGAAACCGGCAAGCATATCCCCCGCTTTGATACGCTCGAGCGGATTGCGAAGGGCCTGGATCTGACAGTTCATGGATTGCTTGGTGATGGAGCCTGATTTTATTGATTATTTGCTCAAGCAGGATTCACGATTTTATAAACAGATATGAAAATAGAAGAGGCAGAACAGCTTGCGCTCACATTGATGGATCAATTCGGCCTGTTGCCCCACTGGCGGTTTGAATGGGATCATGCGAAACGGCGGTTCGGCCGTTGTGATTACAGAAATAAGGTGATCTCCCTCTCCCGTCACCTCACCACACTGAATTCACGGCAACTTGTCGAAGATACGCTCCGCCACGAGATCGCCCATGCCCTGGATGCAGAAGATCGCGGAAAAACAGACCACTCTGCCAACTGGAAACGTTGGGCAGTAACGTGCGGGGCCAAACCGACCCGTTGCTACTCACAGGCTGAGGTTCGTACACCGGAAGCTCCCTACTACATACACTGCCCCGGCTGTAGCCGTTTCACACCCAGGTTTCGGAGAGTAGCAGCCGGGAGAATCTACACCTGCGGCCGCTGTTCACGACACTACAATCCCGACTATGCACTCATCCCGAACATCCCTCTCACACTGAAACGGGAGCTGGAAACCGGACTCCGAAAATGGTACGAGTTACCCCAGGCCAAAACGATCGTCCGGCTGCTTGAAAAGAGTGAGAAACGGTCCGGATTGCTAAAAAGGTATTACGCCCTCTCTGGCTGATTCCGGTTTCACCAGCCGGTTCGTGATTTGTATTATCTCTCTGAGAACAGTATAATTTTTCTATCCCCTAACCAATCCCAAACACCGATGTCGAAATCAACCCGCCGCCAGTTCCTGAAAACCAGCGCTCTTGCTACCGTGGGAACCCCCTTTATCCTGAAATCCGCCTTCGCCTCAACCGGGCGTATTGCCCCTTCCGACCGTATCACGATCGGCATGATCGGGTTCGGAAGAATGGCCCGTGGACACGCCAATAGTTTTGCAAGCCAGCCGGATACCCAGGTCGTGGCCATATCGGATGTAGCCGACATACGGATGGAAGAAGGTGCCCGGCAGGTCAATGAATACTACGCCGAAAACAGTGATTCCGGAAGTTACAATGGCTGTAGTATGCACAGCGACTTCCGGGAAATCATCGACCGGGATGATATCGATGCGGTCATCATCTCAACACCGGATCACTGGCATGCCATCCCTTCTATCATGGCAGCGAATGCAGGAAAACATGTCTATTGCGAAAAGCCGCTCTGCCACACGATTCGTGAAGGAAGAGCCGTCTCCGATGCTGTAAACCGAAACGGAATCGTATTTCAAACCGGTAGCCAGCAGCGGTCGGAGTATGAGGGGCGCTTCCGGAGAGCGGTTGAGCTGGTTCGGAATGGACGGATCGGCACACTCCATTCGATCCATGTCGGGGTTGGCAGTTCCCCTGTCCTCTGCAACCTGCCCGCGGAACAGTTGCCGGACGGAATCGACTGGAACCGCTGGCTCGGCCCTGCCCCCCTGGCGCCCTTTTAATCAGATTCTCTGCCCGACCGATGTCCACGGCCACTTCCCGAACTGGAGACTCTACAGCGAATATGCCGGGGGTATCATGGCTGACTGGGGAACACACCATTACGATATCGCACAATGGGCACTCGATATGGACCACTCCGGCCCGGTTGAGATCCACCCGCCTGCATTTGGCCTGAACGGCGGCTTGATGTTCCGGTATGCCAACGGGGTGAAGATGTACCACGGCAATGACCGGAATGCCGTAACATTCCAGGGGTTGGACGGTGAAATAACCGTAGCCCGTGGTTTTCTGGAAGCGACTCCGACGTCCATTCTCGATGAGACACCCGGCGCCGGGGAACTCCGCCTCTACGACCCGAACCAGGTCAACCACAAACGGAACTGGCTCGACTGTATCAAAAATGGGGAGCGCACCGTTGCCGATGCTGAAACCGGACACCGTTCCAACACCATCTGTGCCCTGGCGAATATCGGCTATCTGCTCCAGCGCAGCCTGGAGTGGGACCCTGAAGCGGAGCAGTTTGTGGATGATGCAGAAGCAACCCGATATCTCGACAAGGTATACAGAGAGCCCTGGACTTTGAAAGCAGCGATCCAGTCCTGACAGGCCAGAAACCCTCAAAACATACATTCTTTTTCGATACCATGGCGAAACTGAAACTCGACCTTCATGAAATTTACAACAAGGGAGATCAGATCGATCGTGAACTGGAGAATATCATTGAGGAAGCGTTGGAAAAAAAGATCAAAACGGTAGAGATCATTCCCGGAAAAGGGTCCGGCCAGCTCCAGGCCGATTCCCCCGGAGGCCCCGGTAATCAGTGCGGTTGATCGTTTCATAGTTCTGTAAGAGAGATCGTTGATAAACCGTTCATTTTCTTCAAATTAATGGCAGGAGGGGCCCGTTTCGGAGTGGGCCTCTCCGATCGGAACGGGATGCGTCTCTTCTACTCCCCTTTATACTTAAAGCTAACATTCATCCGGACGCGATAGGCTTCAATTTTGCCATCGTCGAGCTTCACATCAAACGATTTTACCTCGGCAATTCGGAGATCATCCAGCGATTTGGATGCCCGGTTCACGGCATTGGCCGCCGCCTTTTCCCATGATTCACTACTCGTTCCTACCAGTTCAATGATTTTATATACACTGTCGTCAGCCATATTTTACTCCTCGATTTATTAGTTTGAAATTAACGGCTGCCCTGCGAAAGCAGACTGTAACTGTAACTCATTCCCCTGAAAAATCATTCATAAAGCGTTCTGTTTGGAATACACAAGAGGATCGGCTCCCGAATCACGTGTCTTAAAATCAGGTTGACAACCGACAAAGGGTATCATCTGTTAAAAATTTGAATGTATAGAGAACATGGAATCTCAAAATGATTACATACTCCCTGTTGTTTGAAAGATGTAGTGGTTATTATGCGTTGACCTGGCATGTTGACTCAGGCCGGGCTTGTGAGATCCTTTCATTTCATCTGACCGGGTTCACAAGCCTCCCTGAGATCATATCTGATAACTATTTACAATCTTCATTTATTCAAAATAACCGTATAAACCGTACTTCAATATCATGGCTAAAACGTTCGACCCTTCCATCGTAGGCCATACGGTCACCATGGAATCTAAAAAAAGAATTGCACTGGTTGCCCACGACTATCGAAAAGAAGACCTTCTCGACTGGGCGGAATACAATAAAGACATCCTGAAAGTTCACGAACTATTCGGGACCGGAACAACGGGAGGACTGATTGCAGACAAGCTCGGGCTCGACGTCCACCGCTTTATGAGCGGGCCTCTCGGAGGAGACCTGCAAATCGGAGCGGCGATTGCGGAAACGAAAATCGATATCATGATTTTTTTCTGGGATCCACTCCAGCCCCAGCCGCACGATGTGGATGTAAAAGCCCTGCTCCGAATTGCCGTCGTCTATAATATCCCGGTGGCGTGCGACCGCTCTTCGGCCGATTTTATTATCTCATCAACCCTTCTGGATAAACCCTACAAACGGTTTCTCGTAGACTACGGAGCCCGATTGAATGAGCTCAACCCGACCTCCTGAACGTATGCCCAACCGCCTTAAAAAAGAGAAAAGCCCGTATCTCCTTCAGCACGCCGATAACCCGGTCGACTGGTACCCGTGGAGTGAGGAAGCCTTTCGAAAAGCCCGTGAGGAAGATAAGCCGGTGTTCCTGTCTATCGGGTACGCGACCTGCCACTGGTGCCACGTCATGGCCCATGAATCTTTTGAGGACGAAGAAGTGGCTCGCTTGATGAACGAAACGTTTGTCAACATCAAGGTGGACCGGGAGGAGCGGCCGGATATCGACAATACCTATATGACGATCTGCCAGATTTTGACCCGTCAGGGGGGGTGGCCTCTGACCATCCTGATGACGCCAGATAAAAAACCGTTTTTTGCAGCCACCTATATCCCGAAGGAGAGTCGGTTTAATATGCTCGGTATGATAGACCTGATCCCGAAGCTCGAAAAAACCTGGAAGGAGGAGCGTAAAAAGGTGCTTCATTCGGCGGATAAAATTTCATCGGGTTTCGCCCGGACCCTACAGCTTGAACCGGGTAACCAACCCGATACCGGACTTATCCATCAATCGTTTCAGAAACTGAAAAACCGGTACGATACCAACTACGGCGGGTTCGGTTCGTCTCCGAAATTTCCTTCCCCGCACAACCTCACGTTTTTGCTGCAGTATGCCCGATCGTTTCAAAACGTGGAAGCCTTGAATATGGTGACGCATACCCTCATAAAAATGCGTCTGGGTGGCATCTTCGATCAGATCGGCTTCGGGTTTCACCGCTACTCAACCGACCCGCACTGGCTGCTGCCCCACTTTGAAAAGATGCTGTACGACCAGGCGATGCTGATGACCGCCTATACGGAAGCATGGCGCTCTACCGGGGATGACCTATTCAAACAAACAGTCTATGAAATAGCGGATTATGTTGACGAACAGCTCACTTCTCCCGACGGCGGATTCTACTCAGCCGAAGATGCCGACAGTGAAGGGGAAGAGGGAAAGTTCTACGTCTGGGAAATGGAGGAAATCCGTTCTGTACTGGGCCGGGAGGCGGCAAAACTTGCAGTGGTTATTTACAACCTGAAACCGGAGGGGAATTTCAGGGATGAATCAACCGGTCAACAATCCGGGGCCAATATCCCTCACCTTGGTTCCAGGCTGAAGGAGCTGGCTGAAGAACATAAGATGGAGGAGAAAAAGCTCGAGGAAAAACTCGAAGAAATTCGAAGAAAACTGAAATCCAAACGGGAGAAGAGGATCCGCCCGATCCGGGATGATAAAATCCTGACTGACTGGAACGGACTGATGATCGCTGCATGGGCCCGGGCCGGTGAAACATTCGAGGAGCCGTTGTTCATCAAAAAGGCGGAAAACGCCTGGAAGTTTCTCTCGGATGAACTCATGGACGGGGATAACCTGCACCACCGGTATCGCGACGGGGAAGCTGCCGTCCCGGCAATGGCGGACGACTATGCGTTTTTGATCCGTGGACTCATTGAACTCTACCTGGCTACATTTAAAACAGACTATTTAAAAGAGGCAACAGAACTGAACAGCCGCTTTCTGGAGGACTGCTGGGATCCTGAACAGGGAGGAGCTTATTTTACAGGAAAGAAGAGCGAAGAACTGCTGGGCCGGCAAAAGGAGATCTATGACGGAGCCATCCCTTCATCCAATTCGGCCACGGCCATAAACCTGCTGCAACTGGCCCGGCTCACCGGGGAGACCTCCCTGGAGGAAAAAGCGGCACAGCTCTTCCGTATGTTTTCCAAATTTCTCGAAAAAGCCCCGTCGGGCGCGACATTTGCCATTCAGGCCCTGATCGGAGCCACTCAAACCTCTGCCGAAGTGGTGATCTGCGGATCCGAAAACTCTGAAGAAACCCAAAAGATGATCCGGGCCACCCGCAATTCCATGAAAGACCCATACGTCTTACTGCTGAAAACCGAAGAGAACCAATCCCGGCTGGCCGAACTGGCCCCCTTTACCGAAAACTTCCCGATCAAAGAGCAGCCGACCGCCTACTTCTGCCACGAATTCACCTGCGAAGCGCCCGTTTACTCTGTCAAAGAGCTGGAAAAACTGATCCGCGATTCATAAAAAACCAGTCACCTATCGTTGTACAATGTTCGAATGGATTTCGATATCCCCCGTAAGGGTCCGGTAGACCGGGCACTTGTTTGAGATTTCCAGCAGCCGCTGAACCTGTTCCTCGCTTAGATCTCCCTTGACGATGATCTCCTTGTCAATTTGATCGATCTTTGCTTTCGGGTCGTCACAATCTTCACAATCTTTCGCATGATCCCGATAGTGTCGAAGTTCCAGGTAAAGTTCCTCCACCGGCCATTTTTTTCGTTCGGCATACATGCGCAGGGTAACGGCCGTGCAGGTGCCGAGCGACATCAGCAGCAAATCGTAGGGATCCGGTCCCAGGCCTTTTCCCCCGGACGATTCCGGTTCGTCTGCGATCCATTCGTGATCGCCGGCAGTGAGAACCGTCTTGTATTTCTCTCCATCCTGATAGACGTGAACAATCTTTTTCTTTTGCGTATCAGCCATAAGCCTATCTGTTCAAATTCAAATTTATTCCAGTCACATACTTAATCTATGCCACTCTGCGATCTACGTCCTGGCCCTCACCCCCACAGGTCGGGTTTTTCGACCCATCCAATTCCAGCCATCCGTCAAAGGTACTTTTCATCCGCTTCCTCTATATAGACTTTGTAATAAGGCCCATACTCATCTGGCTTCGGTTTTTGGTATAAAAGTTTTTGACTCATCGTTGTGCCACGCCATGATCCACCACGGTTGCAGAAGACTGTTCTTCGCCTGCCATCAGGGTTTTCACCCGATAGGCGACATTCACACCGTCGGCCACCTGCCAGTCTTCGTAATAACTTTCGGTCGTTACCCGCTCTCCCATTTGGAGATTAAACCGATTGGCTTCAAGCATATAAGGCAGGGCCGTTCCGGGATCGAGGTAGATCGTGAAGGGTTCATCCATCCGGATTCGCAATTCGACGAGATCGACTCCGTTTTTCTCCGTCTCCCCGATAAATTCCACATTTAGGGTCTCAAAATTGAGGGCCAGGTTAATATAATGGCGTCGGTATTCATTCAGAGCCTGCTGGAGTTGCTGGGGCTGCATCGCCTGCTCCTGGCCTCCCATCTTCATAACCCCTTCCCCATCCCGGATTTCACTGACAATCGTACCCATGGGAGTACTGATTTCGCTGATAAAGGCATTCTCTTCAAAATCGAGCGTATCATGACTTCCGAGCTCCATTTCACCCTGTGGTGTATTCACCACATTTTCACTTTCAATGGTAATCACTTCCACTTCTCCTTCCGGCAATACGGCGTTTGCCATTTTCACAAGCCATTCGCGGCCAAGATCGGCATCTCCTGTCATCTCCTCTTCTTCATCACCACCCGGCTCCGGAATGGTAATATCGATTTCGTTCACTTCTCCATATTTTTCAAGCTGGTCTCCGATCTCCTCCCCGTTTCCGACCACCAGGATTTGCACATCATCCGGCCGCAGGTATTCACGGGCAACCTGTTGTACATCTTCGATTGTAACGGCTCGTATCTCCTCCACCAAACGGTCGAACGTATCGGGGGGGAGTCCTGCATAATCATAGTTCATCCGTTCATTCAACACACTGGCCCGGCTGTCATATTCAAATACCAGGGAGTTTAAAAAGCGATCCTTGGTCTGCTGCAATTCTTCCTCGCTGACCGGCTCTTCCTGGAGCCGGCGGATTTGCTGGATAATGGCATCAATGGCTTCGGCCGTCGTCGAACTTTGTGTCATCACCCCGGCCGTGAAAGTCCCCGGATAGAAGTTATGACTCCCGTACGAACCGAATACAGCATAGGCCAGGCCCATCTGACTGCGGACAATTCGCATCAGCCGTCCCGAAAATCCGTCACTCAATATCCGGTTCATGACCTGTAATTTGGCATAATCCGGGTTATCACGCATTCCGCCGATGTGCCCCAGTAAAACATAGCTTTGGTTCACATCGCGTTTGTCGACGAAGTTCATACCTTGCTCAAATTCATAACCCACTTCGGGAAACTCCAGGTGGGTTCTCTCCCCGGGTGGGAATTCTCCGAACACCTCTTCCAGCAGATCTTTCATATCATCACTATGGAAATCTCCGACCACACCGATCATCAGATTATTCCCGGTAAACGATTGACGGTGAAATTCAATTATATCCTCCCGGGTGACATTATCAACGGTTTCATATTCGGTATTCCGGCCGTAAACCGACTCGGGTCCATAGATCAACCGGCGAAATTCACGGTTTGCAATCGGTCCCTGGTTATCATTCCGGCGGGAAATCGTACTTTTTCGCTGGGTTTTCGCCAAGTCGATCTTCTCTTCGGGAAAGGCCGGGTTTAACAACAAATCCTTAAAAACAGGAAGAAGCTCGCTGAAATCCTCTTTCAAAACATTCATACTTGCCGACCCGGAGGTAAATCCGATCCCGGTTTCCATACTTGCCGCCCGGTCCTCAAGCATTTCGTTCAACTCATCCGCCGGGATGTCCTCAGTCCCACCCGAGCGCATTACCGTACCGGTCAGTCCGGCCATGCCCGCTTTCTCATTGGGAACAAGTACCCCGCCGGTTCGAATGATGCTGCGAATGTTGATTAACGGCAGTTCATGATCTTCCACCAGGTAAAACCGGATTCCGTTGTCCAGATCAAAAATTTCAACATCCGGTTTTTCGAAATTGTTGATTTCTGGATATTCAATTTCATCCCATGATTTTTGGGCTTCGGCAAGTTGACTGCCGCTAACAAGCAGAACCAGTGGTATCAGAGTCTGTATAAATCTTTTCATTTTAATTCCCTCCCTCTGTTTCATTTTGTTCTGTCGAGGCCATTTCCAGCATCTCTTCGTTGACGATCTTGCCCACCGTTCGGTTTTTCTTAATCAGGTAGGTATCGGCCACACGACGGAGATCCTCCAGGGTTACCTCCTCCAGGTCTTCGAGATAGGTAAAGACTCTTCGCCAGTCCCCCTGCTGGGCATGTGCTTCAGCCAGTTGCAGGGCGAGTCCCTGGTTGGAATTCAGATTCCGGACCAATCCCGCCCGGGCATTGGTCAACGCCCTGTCCAGCTCCTGTCGGGTGATATCCCCGTCTTTTACTTTTTGGATCTCTTCATCGATCACCTTTTCCAGTTCGGCTGGTGAAATCCCGCGATTGGGCACCGCAAACGTAATAAACATCGCCGGAAACTTGCTCCCGGGATATCCATTGAATGCCTGCACTCCCAGGGCCAGTTCTTCCTCTTCCACCAGCCGCTTGTAGAGCCTGGAGGTTCTGCCTTCTGAAATGATCGAGCCCAGCAATTGAAGGGCCGGCCAATCGGGATGAGTTTGGCTGACCGTATGATAGCCCGCCAGGTAAAACGGCTGACTCTCTTCTTCGATCACAAACCGGCGTTCGCCCCGCTGCTCCGGTTCCCGGGTCGTTACGTCGGGAGAGGGATTCCCCTGGGGCAAATCGGAGAAATACAACTCTGCCAATTCCCTCATCCGTCCGGGATTTACATCCCCGGCAATTGCAATCGTAAAATTCTGGGGGTTATAATAGGTTTCATAAAACCGGCGGGTATCTTCAATCGTTGTGGCAGTGATATCGGACGGCCACCCGATTACCGGATTGCCATAGGGATGGGCTGAAAACGATACACTGAGGAATTCTTCGAGAAGCCGTCCGAGCGGACTTGAATCCGTCCGCATCCTTCGTTCTTCCATAATGACATCTTTTTCTTCATAAAACTCCCTGAATACAGGATTTTTGAATCGGTCCGCCTCCAGGTTAAACCAGAGTTCCGCCTTATTTTGCGGCAGGCTGTAAAAATATGCAGTCGCATCTGCACTGGTAAAGGCATTCAGTCCCTCCGCCCCCTCGCGTTCTACGATCTGGGTAAATTCATCCGTTACCACATACTGATTCGCTTCCTCCTGGTACTTTTCAAAATCAGCCCAAAGCCGGTCTAATGTTTCCTCATCCGGATCAGGATTCTGTTTTTCATTTAGCCAGGCCCGGTAAGCTTCATCCATTTTATCGATAGCCTCCTGTTCGGCTTCCCAATCGGTCGTACCGATGGTATGCGATCCTTTGAAAACCATATGCTCAAAGATATGTGCAATACCTGTATGATTGACCGGTTCGTTGACGCTGCCCACATCCACGAATGTAACGAAACTGGCCACAGGTGCCACATTCCGTTCAATGACAATGAAGTGCAGCCCGCTGTCGAGGGTAAACTCGGTCACTCTATCTTCAAAAGCTTCCAGGTCCTGTGCCCATCCGGAAATTGCCGTGAAAAACATCAGGCATACTGCCAAAAAAACAGATGTACAGATTGTAATTCGTAGTTTCATAGGACGACTCCTTGTTGATGATGGTTACTTTGGTTCGATCCCAAATCTCTCATTTACACATTAATATGTATAAAAGTTGCAAATGATAAAACAGATATTTTATGATCCCGAACTCTCCGGTTTTCTGTCCCGAATCCTTTATTTTTGACAAAATCCCCGTAACCAAGATAAAATCTTAATTATAAACAGATGTATTGAGGAATAAGTTGTCGTTTGATATCTTCATCTTCGTGTATAAGGCAAAAATCATTTATCTTTTGAAAGATTCTTTATGACTCGTTCAAAGGAATGACGCTCCATTTAACAAACTCCTGCATAAACGAAAAACACACATATGTTTGATATTCTTTACGAACCGTGGCCATGGTATATTGCCGGTCCCCTGATCGGGCTTATTGTCCCCGTCTTACTGATTACCGGTAACAAAATGTTTGGTATCTCGTCCAGTTTCAGGCACCTGTGTGCCGCATGCCTGCCCACCAAAATTTCATTTTTCCGATATGACTGGAAAGAAGAGGGCGGCTGGAACCTGACATTTGTCACAGGAGTCGTCCTGGGCGGATTCCTCGCCGGGTATTGGTTTGAAAATCCGGAGCCGGTAGCCATTTCCGGCGCTACCGTTGCGGCCCTGGCGGAAATCGGAATTACAAGTTTCGACGGACTCGTTCCGGCAGACCTGTTTAACTGGCAGACTCTGTTGACTCCTTCCGGCTTGATTGTGATGGTTGTCGGAGGGTTTCTGGTTGGATTCGGTACCCGGTATGCCAGCGGATGTACGTCCGGACACGGAATCACCGGATTGGCAAATCTACAGGTTGCCTCCCTCATTGCAGTGATAGGCTTTTTTATCGGCGGACTGATTACCACCTACGTGCTTCTTCCACTTATTTTATGATTTCGTAAGAATGTATTTCAAAATTATATAATCTCCTGACTATGGGTAACTTATTAAAATATTTATTAGCCGGGCTCTATTTCGGATTTTTACTCGTCAAATCAGAAGTAGTCTCCTGGTTTCGGATCCAGGAGATGTTCCGGTTTGACTCCTTTCATATGTATGGAATTCTCATATCGGCAATCCTCGTCGCCCTGGTCTCCATTCAAATCATCAAACGGTTTAACATGAAGGACCTGAACGGAAATCCGATCCGGATCCTTTCCAAAGACCCCGCCCAGGTAAAACGTTACCTGATCGGCGGATCGCTTTTTGGTGTCGGGTGGGCCTTTACCGGGGCCTGTCCGGGTCCGCTCTTTGCCCTCTTCGGCAGCGGGCTGACGATCTTTCTGATCCCTATTCTGGCTGCATTTGCGGGAACATATACGTACGGCCTCCTTCGGGACAAGTTGCCTCATTAGCTGTATTCTATTCTGTTTTTAAAAAAATCCATTACAAAGAATGATCAGAATCCCGATATTCCCTCTGATTGGATGTAAATCCAAGGACAAGAATATCAATCATCAAATGTTTATCAAATGACCTGGAAGGAAACCATTGAATCATACGCCGACCAAGCGGGAATCAGCAAACCCCTTGTGAACAGAATCGTTGCATTGACAGAAATCATGGAACAACTGATTCTGCAGCGAAACCAGCAATCAATCTACAAGCTGGCCGGAGAACTGCCTGAGCAAACTGCAAAACTCTTTCGGGAACAAGACAAGAAGACGAATAATCAACTTAAAAAAAGTGTCTCGGAACTCTCCTATGATGAAATTGTAGACCTGATTCGTATCTATACGGTCTTTTTCCATCTTGTCAATTCGCTCGAGCAGCATGAAATTATCCGCATCAACCGCAAGCGCGCCCAGTCCAGTGATCCTGAGAATCCAAGACCTGAAAG
Source organism: Balneolaceae bacterium (assembly GCA_040877875.1). GTDB lineage: Bacteria > Bacteroidota > Rhodothermia > Balneolales > Balneolaceae > JBBDNC01. The sequence goes on from JBBDNC010000080.1 coordinate 15,402, forward strand.
CATTGCGGATGCGGTTCGTCATTTTAAGCAACAGGGGTACAGCTATGACGAAGCGGTAAAACTGTTTAAAAAACTCGATATTCAGCCCACCATTACCGCTCACCCCACCGAAGCCCGGCGCCGGAGTATCCTGAACAAACAGGACCAGATTACCGGCATGCTGACCGATATGGACAAAGGAGATTTGACTCCCGATGAGAAGGAAATCGTTCTCCATCAGATTTTTAATGAACTGGTTTTATTGCTCTCCACCGACGAGGTCCGGCATGAACGCCTGACCGTCGAGGATGAAGTTGAAAACGGATTGTTTTATTTCACCAATTCGATCTGGGAGACTGTCCCCCGCCTTTATGAAGATATCCGGTCTGCCTTTCAAACCTACTATGAAAAAGAACCTGATATACCGATCCTGATCAAATATCGTTCCTGGATCGGGAGTGACAGGGATGGTAATCCCAATGTAACCAGCGAGATCACATGGAATACCCTGCTGGAACAGCGCCGGATGGCCCTGGACCTGTACTTACGGGAACTGGATGAGCTCAGAGGATATCTCAGCGTATCAAAGAACCTAGTCAGAATCCCTGACAAACTCCGAAATTCTTTAAAACGTGATGAGAAAGAAGCCCCTCTGTCCGACCGGTATCGCCGTCAATATCAAAATGAACCGTTCCGCCGGAAAATCACCCACATGATGCACCGCCTGCGGGGCTTGATTGCCGATCTTAAAAAGGATTCCCAGCAGTTGATTGCCAATGCCCGCTCGTATAAGGCAGAGGATTTTATCCTGGATCTGGAAATGATTGAGTCTTCACTCATTGATTGCAATTTGCACGATATTGCCAAATACGGCCGGTTTCAAAATCTGTTGATCCGGGCCAAAACCTTCGGCTTCCATCTTGCCGGGCTGGATATTCGCCAGCACAGTGAACTGCATGCCGGTGCTGTGAGTGAACTGTTGCAGCTTGCGGATGTTGAAAAAGGTTATGAAGATCTCCCGGAACAGGAAAAAGTAGATTTGCTGGTCCGTGAATTGAAAAATCCGCGTCCCCTGCTTCCTATAGGAGTTAAGGTTTCGGCCGATACAGACAGAATCCTGAGTGTTTTTAATCTGCTAAAAGAAATCATTGAACTGGACGAAAATGCATTCGGGGATTATATCATCAGTATGACACACGGAATCAGCGACATGCTGGAAGTCCTGATTCTCAGTAAGGAAGCCGGTCTTTGGAAATACCAGAAGAAATCGGTTTCAAGCAAGATTAATGTGGTACCCCTTTTTGAAACGATCGAGGATCTGGATAAAAGTGCAGAGCTGATGGAAATTATCCTCAACAATGATCTTTACCGGAAGCAACTGGAGTCGCGCGAGATGTTTCAGGAGATTATGCTGGGCTATTCCGACAGCAACAAGGACGGTGGTTATTTAATGGCGAACTGGGCCCTGCAAAAAGCCCAGGAAGAGTTGGGAGCCGTTTTACGAAACCATGAAATTGATTTCCGATTGTTCCACGGCCGCGGCGGTACAGTAGGCCGCGGCGGGGGGCGCTCGAACAAGGCGATTCTCGGCCTGCCGCCCATCAGCAATAACGGCCGCATCCGTTTTACCGAACAGGGAGAGATCATTTCCTTCCGATACTCACTGCCTGACATCACCCGGCGTCACCTTGAACAGGTCGTAACCGCCGTGGCTCGGGTTACGGCCGAGTACGATCATCCCGGCCAGGTGGATACGTCGGATTCGTTTAACCAGATTATGGACCGCCTGGCGAAAGACTCCATGAAAGCGTACCGGGATCTGATTGACCATCCCGATTTCTGGCCCTGGTACAAAAAAGTCACCCCGGTCGAACATATCGGAAACCTCCCGATTGCTTCCCGGCCGGTGTCACGAGGCGGATCTCAATCACTCGAGTTTGAGAATCTGAGAGCCATTCCGTGGGTATTTGCCTGGACCCAGGTACGATATAATGTGCCCGGCTGGTATGGAATCGGTACGGCATTGAAGGGTTATCTCGACGAAAATCCCGAAACCATTGAATCATGCAAAAGCTGGTATAAGAACAAAACGTTCTTCAGATCGATTATCGATAATGCCCAGCGGGAAATTGCCCGAACTCATACCCTGACGTCCGACCTCTATGCAGAACGATCGGAATCCGATTTCAACCAAATCCTTCAGAAAGAGTTCAAGGAAACCACCGATCTGATTCTCAGGATTACGGATCAGGAAAAAATCCTTGATAACCGGAAAGTCATTCAGGACTCCATTTGGTTTCGCAACCACTATACCTATCCCTTAAATCTCCTTCAGGTCGAGCTGATGTCGAGATGGGGAGAGGCTGAAAATGAAGAGGGCCGGAAAAAACTGCGCCATGCCCTGTTTCTGAGCATCAACAGCGTAGCCGCCGCCATGCAGAGTACGGGATAACAAAGACGGAAAGTTGGTAAATCCCCGCTTGAATTGGGAGATGTGAGACGGTGATTACGGTTGAATAAAGGCTATGTTCGGCAAGGCCTAATCAATCGACTAAATTTCAACATTACAACAAGGTTCTTGGAACACACCCCTCGCTTACACGCTCCACGCGTTTAAGCTTTTCCCCCTGTCGAGAGGGGACACTTGAGGCCTGATCAACGATTCGTCAGTTCCCCTCTCGAAGGGGGCACTATTTCCTTTAGCTGTTTTCGAAATTTGGGGGCCCCTCCGTTTGCCGGGTGACGAACCTGTTCGTGGTCGATTCCCAGTTCGGACAGGCTCTGCTCACATTTTCTGCCCACAGCTATCGGTTTTGCCCCCTCAAAAAGTTCCAGGAACCGGCGGAGCAGGGTCAAACCGGCTTCCATCTCCTTTTGTACCGGAGTCCGGTTACTCAAAATCCCCCGTTTGCTGTCAGGATCATACGGGTGCCAGGGAACGGCATTCCAGAGGACAACTTCATACGGATCGATCCCCAACCCAATCAGCGCCCCCCACATGATCGTCGCAGTCGGCTCACTCATCCCTTTCCGGTTCACCTCGACCTTGCTGGTCCTTATCGGTTCTCTCTCTTTGAAAACATGAACCGGCTTTACCCCGTATTTATCTTCCTGATGCCCGAGCAGAATTCGTTCGGAGGTCATGGCGATCCCGGTAAAATGCCCACCCTGGTAACCGAGCGCTTCAGCAATTAAGAGATATTTGGCACGTCCGATCCGCTCCTGAAGATAGCTCTGAAACTGAAGCCGGCGAATTTCCGGAGCCCCGGGACTGTCGTCATGTTCACAGTCCCGATCGTACCAGGGATTAAAAAGAGGTCCGGCCGGTTGGCTGTTCAACGATTGAATAAAGTTGGAAATCACAGGCAATGAATGGATTCTTGTTTGGAGTTGTAAACAAAATAAAAAAAGAGAAAAACAATTGTCCGACGGATCTACTAACCCGGAATCTTCAGATTTCATATATTCGTGTCCGTAAACAGTGAACGACAGATTTTGTATTGCAAATATCATTTGTTAAAAACGGCCCTATAGCTCATATCCAGACAGAAATCCAAACAAGGTATCTACCGGCCACCCCGAATGAAAAACGATAAAATTTACGATGTCCTGGTGATAGGCAGTGGTGCTGCAGGATTGAGCTTTGCATTACGCATGGCCGATCATGCTCAAATTGCCGTCTTGTCGAAATCAGAGTTAAAGGAGGGTAATACTTTTTATGCTCAAGGAGGGATTTCGGCAGTATTGGATGACGCAGACTCGATTGAATCGCATGTCGAAGATACCCTGACAGCCGGTGCCGGCCTGTGTGACCCGGAGATCGTGCAATTGGTGGTTTCCCAGGGCAAGTCTTGCATCGAATGGCTTTTAGACCTGGGCGTGGATTTTACCCGGAAGAATCAACAACTGCACTTAACGCGCGAAGGAGGTCATTCGCACAGACGTGTGGTGCACTCGGCGGATGCTACCGGAAAAGCGGTTGAAATTCCCCTTGTAAAACACGCCCGGAAGCACAAAAATATTGACATCTTCGAATACCATAATGCCGTTGACTTGATTACGGACAACGGACGTTCGGACCGACGGGTCCATGGAGCCTACGTTCTGGATACCCGCTCCAACAAGGTAAAGGTTTTCAGGGCACGAACAGTGGTCCTGGCCACGGGCGGGGCCAGCAAGGTCTATCTTTATACCAGTAACCCGGATGTGGCAACGGGCGACGGAATTGCACAGGCCTGGAGGGCCGGATGCCGTGTGGCAAATATGGAATTTATGCAATTTCACCCGACCTGTTTATTTCATCCCAAAGCCCGTTCTTTTTTAATCAGTGAGGCGGTGAGGGGTGAAGGCGGACGCCTGATTCTTCCCGACGGATCCGAATTCATGCATGAATTTGACGAGCGGGGAGAGCTTGCACCCCGTGATATTGTGGCTAGGGCGATCGACCATGAAATCAAGCGCCTGGGAATCGACTCGGTCTACCTCGATATCAGCCACCGTTCAGCCGGATTTATCAAAAGTCATTTTCCTTCTATCTATGAACGCTGCCTGGAACTCGACTTTGATATTACACGCGAACCGATCCCTGTCGTCCCGGCTGCCCACTATACCTGCGGAGGAGTTCTGACCGACAGGAATGCCCGCACCAGTATCGACGGACTGTACGCAATCGGTGAAGTGGCCTGTACAGGCTTGCATGGGGCCAACCGGATGGCCAGCAATTCATTGCTAGAATGCCTGGTGTTTGCCAAACAGGCAGCCGGGGATATCCGCCGACAGTTGAATAAAATGCCCTTCCCCCCTGAATTGCCGGAATGGGATGAATCCCAGGTAAGCGACTCGGATGAGGAAGTGGTGGTTACCCATAACTGGCATGAAATCCGCCGGTTCATGTGGAATTACGTCGGGATCGTCCGAACCAATAAACGCCTCTACCGGGCCATCAACCGGACCAAGCTTCTTAAAAAAGAAATTGAGGAGTATTACGGTAATTTCAAGGTAACGGGCGACTTGCTCGAACTCCGAAACCTAATTGTGGTGGCCGAATTGATTATCCGTTCAGCTATGAGTCGAAAGGAAAGCCGAGGTTTGCATTTCACGCTGGATTATCCTGAAATGGATGAATCTAAACCTGCGGAATTTACAATTCTCGACCCGTTGGAGACTTCCCCGACAGACTCCTAAGTTTTCTCTGCTTGGGTCCTGGCCAAAAAGTAGAGCTGGATGATCCGCAACTCATTGTAATCGACCGTCTTGTCTAACTCTTCATAAACCGGCTTCAGGATATCAGGGCCAACTTTTTCCATCGCACTTGTCACTTCATCCTGTTTCCTTTCGGAGAGGGAAGAAGCCTCGAGGATCCCCGCCGGAGCAATTTCATTTCCCTCCTCCAGATACTTTTTCAAATTGCTGAGAATGGTCACCCTTTTCACCCCGTGTTTCTCGGCCAGATGTTCGATCGAAAGACCCGAATTGTATTCTTCCCCCACCAGATGATGTTTCTTTTTCGAAGTGGTTTTCCGGGCCCGTTTACGGATATCTTTTTGCTTTTCTTCCAGGCCATGCTCTTCACAGAATTCCCTGACCATCGTCATAAATGTCGGCCCGTACTTGCTTGCTTTGGCTGAGCCGATTCCATAGATCTGAAGCAAACTCTCCTCACTGTGTGGAAAGAAATACGACATCTCCATCAAAGTCGTATCCGGAAATATGACATATGGAGGGATTCCCTGCTCGTCAGCCAGGGATTTTCTTTTTTTCCTGAGCAGGTCAAAAAGCCGCTCGTCATATTTATTTTCAACATCATGGGTCGTCCGTGCGGCAGCCGTTCCGTCGAGGGATGTCTGGGTCCGGTCCAAAATACCATACACTTTATCGGATCCTTTTAAAACTCCCGAGGCTGCTTCATCGAGCACCAGACTGCCGTATTCAGGATCTTTCTTAAGGTATCCCTTCCGCACCAAAAGCCTGGAAAGCTGGATCCACTGGTCGCGGTTCCATTCGCCCCCTACCCCATGGGTCGATATTTTTTGATGTCCGTTCTTTTTTACCTTTTTTGCCTCCGATCCCCGAAGCACATCCGTGATATAGTGAGCTCCAAATCGTTCCTCCGTCCGCACAACACAGGAGAGAAACTTTTGAGCCTGCACCGTCAGATCTTCCTTATCCGCTTCCGTTGTCAGGCAATTATCACACATCCCACAGGATTCCTCCGCATATTCTTCCCCGAAATAAGCCAACAGGGGTTTTCTTCGACACTTGTCCGTTTCCAAAAAGTCGATGATCGCCTTCAGATGCCTTTTGGCAACTTTCTTCTCTTCGCCTTCCTTCTGCTTGATAAAGTAATTGATCTTTTGCGTATCGGAGTAGCTGTACAACAACATGCAGTCGGCACGGATGCCGTCCCGGCCCGAGCGACCGATTTGCTGATAGTACGATTCGATATTCTGGGGCATATCATGATGGATCACATAACGGACATCCGGTTTATTAATGCCCATCCCGAAAGCGACTGTAGCCACAATGATGGAAACATCATCACGGATAAAGGCTTCCTGGTTTCGATTCCGCACGTCCTCGGGAAGGCCGGCATGATAAGGGCGGACTGCATACCCCTCCTCTTTCAAATCATGATAGAGTTCGTCTACCAGACGGCGGGAAAAACAGTAGATGATTCCGGACTGGTTGGCCCGGGTATATAAAAAATCAAGAATTTGCTCGAGGGGATCATCCTTGTCGGCAATCTTCAAAAAAAGATTCTTCCGGTCAAAGCTGGCTACATACGTTTCAGACTTATTCATCTCCAGAGTCGTCCGGATATCTTCCCGGACACGGGGTGTTGCCGTAGCCGTCAGGGCAAGGCACACAGCCGAGGGAAAATCATTGCGAACTTCCGATAACTGCCGGTATTCAGGACGGAAATCATGACCCCATTCGGATATACAATGAGCTTCGTCTATTGTAAAACAGTCTACGTTCAATGTCTTCAGCAACTCCCTTGTCCGGGGCATTAGCAGGGTTTCAGGAGCCATATACAGGAGCTGCACCGATCCGTTCTTAAGCTGGGACACATTGCTTCTATATTGTTCCGGCGTGAGAGTACTGTTCAGAAAAACAGCCGGGATGTTATATTCGTGGAGCTGTTCCACCTGGTCTTTCATCAGAGATATCAGGGGCGAAATGACGATGGTCAATCCGTCAAAAATCAATGCCGGAATCTGGTAACAGAGAGACTTTCCTCCCCCGGTCGGCATGATAACCAGTGTGTCTTTTTTGTCCAATACCTTGTCAATAGCCTCTTCCTGCAAAGGGCGGAATTGTTCATATCCGAAAGTATCCCGGAGAATTGCCTGGGCTTGTTGGCTCATAAATGGATTCGCAGTGGTTCCCGTATTTTAAATTCCCCAAAAACTACTCCTTTCTGAATCGGATTTCCAATGAAATATAACTCCTGTGCGAAATTTTGAAGTCCCTGCCTGCCTTTGATTAAACAGAGTACTTGTTAAAAGTATGTGCTACTCTCTTTACTAAAATCCCATTATCTTACCCCTTCAAACGTTTCAGTTTCACAGAATTACAGGCTCTCATGGAGATAAAAATCACACAATCCCGAAAAACAAGAATTTCTGAAGTAGATTTTGACAAGCTGGATTTCGGCCGGACTTTTTCCGACCACATGTTTGAAATGACCTGGAAGAACGGGTCATGGGAACAGCCGGAAATCAAGCCTTATGGAGAAATTTCCTTTACCCCTGCCCTGAATGTACTGCACTATGGGCAGGCGGTTTTCGAAGGGATGAAAGGGTATTTTGTAGACGATAAAACCCTTCACCTGTTCCGTCCCCGGGATCATCATCAACGTTTGAACGACTCCAGTACAAGGTTATGCATCCCCACAACCTCCTACGAAATTTTCATTGAAGCCCTGGGACGCCTGCTGAGGCTTGATTCGGAATGGGTCCCACGAAAAAAAGGACGCGCACTCTATATCCGGCCCCATATTTTTGCATGTGAGGAATATCTTGCAGCCCGTGTTTCGGAAAAGTACCGCTTTTATATCATTACCAGCCCGGTTGCCGCTTACTACGGAGAAGGGTTTAACCCGGTTCGTCTGACTACAACCGAGGGATTTGTCCGGGCGGTAAAAGGAGGAACGGGGGAAGCCAAGGCAGCCGGAAATTATGCTGCAAGTTTTTTCCCTGCCCGCAAAGCCCAGCAGGAGGGATATACCCAGGTCTTGTGGCTCGATGCAATAGAGAACCGGTACATCGAAGAAGTCGGCACCATGAATATCTTCTTTCTTATCGACGAAAAACTGGTCACCCCCAGGCTGACCGGTTCGGTACTGAATGGAATCACGCGGCGATCGGTTATCGCGCTGGCTGAAAGGCAGGGAGTCCCGGTCGAAGAACGCAGAATCACCATCGACGAGGTTTTTGAGGCAAGTGGATCCGGTAAACTGGAGGAGGTTTTCGGTTCGGGAACAGCCGCCGTCATTTCACCGGTGGGATTGATTCATCACAACGGCCGGTCGATTGATATCAACAAGAACAAAATCGGGCCGTTTGCCAAAAAGATGTTCGACACCATTACCGGCATTCAGTATGGAGAGATCGAAGATCCCTTCGGATGGACTCATAAAATCGAACTGTAGAGACAGGTAACCCGCCCGGCCCGGGGCCCGGGTTATCGGGACAACGGTTGCAGGGAAGACAACCGGTTACAGAAGATACACCCTTCCGGCCTTCCGAAGCCGGAATCTCAATTTTTTTAAATCCAATAGCAGCGACTCCTGCCGGATCTCACTGTTCAAATACAAGGGATTCGGGGTCTGCCCCCAATTCCTGAAGATGCTTCATGACCGACTCGTTAAACGGTTTGGGGCCGCACACATAAAATGCCTGGTCAAAATCCTCTATCTGGGAACTCAGAAACTTCTTGTCCATAAATCCGTGGGCATATCCCTCTTTCTTCTCGTCCGACAGGATATTTACAAACTGATCGCCCAGCATTCTTTCGAACTCTTCTTTCAGGATAATATCCTTTTCGGTTTTATTGCCGAACAGCAATTTATTTCCAACCAGTTTTTCCTCGTCTCTGAGAAATCTTAAAATGGAAATAAAGGGAGTGATCCCCGCCCCGCCGGCCAGATAGACCCCCGGCTCACGGTAGGTAATCGTCCCCCACGGCTCGCCAATCAGGAGATAATCCCCAAAACCCAGTGAATGTAGTTTTTTAGTCACCCCGTTATGATCGTCGTACCGTTTGATGATAAACTCCAGGTGCGGGTCCGTATTCAGGGATGTAAACGTAAACGGCCGTTTTTCTTCCTTCCATCCATCTTCATCAACGGCTACTTCAACCGCCTGGCCCGGCTTGAACTTGTAACCCGTCGGCTTTTCCAAAATAAAGGATTTCACATCATGTGTAACCTCCTTAACCGTCAAAATCTTGATCTTGTGAGACATAACCTTCAGTTGTTTTTAGATTGATATAGAGTCGGGTATCTCACAACTATTCATTTATCCTTTTCATTCATTGAAAAGGACTTTCTATAATAAATACCTTCCCGAATATCTTTAAGTTTGTTTAATTTACCAGTCGAACTGAATCCGCCGTCCGGTTTCGGCTGATTCGTAGATCGCCATGAGGATCTTCATATCCCGTATCCCCATTTCACCCGGTACCCTGCTTTTCCGGTCGTTGAAAATACAATCGGCAAATGCATCCATCTGCAGAGTCTGTTGATTTACCTGGGGATAATCCATCTGACCCTTGCTGGATTTTCCCTGAATGCCTCCATAGCCGAAAGCCGGCCCCAGGCTAAAGGCCCCGTCACTCGCTTCTGCCCGAAAATAATGCGCTCCCTCGGAATAGCTGGACTCCGCATTGAGAGTTGCTCCGCCGGGGAATTCCATCTCCCAATAGATCGTTTCCTCCACCTCATCAAATACTTCATGATTCTCGGTCACAATCCGGGCATCGACCGACAAGGGGAGTTCACCCGTTGTATATAAGCTTGCCTGAACCACATAAATTCCAACATCCATCAGGGGGCCACCCCCCGCCAGCTCCTTGTCAAGCCTCCACACATCCGGCGTCCGGGTGATATCAAAGGAAAACCCTCCTTCCATCTGCTGAACCGGCCCAAATACTTCTTTCTGACCCAACCGCATCACTTCTTCGTTATGCGGTTCAAAATTCAGCCTGTAGCCGATAGAAAGTTTACGATCTGCCTTCCGGCATGCATCCACCATGGCCTGCGCATCGGCTACCGAAGTAGCCATCGGCTTTTCGCTGATCACATGTTTGCCTGCCTCCGCAGCACGGATTGAATACTCCGCATGCATA
>JBBDNC010000081.1:0-4736 GCA_040877875.1 Balneolaceae bacterium
GGTTATTGAATTTCATAGATAACTGGATGTTACGGATACTACTAAAGATAACCATAAATAGAAAGGAAGGTGGGGGACAGTGAACAGGAAACAGCGTGTTAAAAAAGCCGTCGGGTGGGGAGGAAAGTGTGGGTTGTTTTTTCTCAAATTTTTACGATTCATAATTGACCGCTGATTCAAAAATCAACACCATTTTTAACTGACCCACTGACCCACTGACCCACTGACCCACTGACCCACTGTAATCAGTCCATCGACTGAGGATTCGACCTGGCGATTTCCTGATACATCATATATTCATCAGGAGTCGTATCGGCAAACAGGTAGTGAATCGGGTCAACAGGGTCACCGTCAACCCGGACTTCATAGTGGAGGTGAGGTCCCTGAACCATTCCGGATCGACCGGTAAAACCAACCAGGTCACCCCGTTTCAGCTTGGAGCCGGGTTTGAGACCTTCTGCAAAACCGGAGAGATGGGCAAACCGGGTTTCATAACCGAATCCGTGGTCCAGAATGACCATCAGGCCGTACGTTCCCCGTCGGTTGGTGGACTTTACGGTTGCATTCCCCGAGGCATAGACAGGAGTTCCGACATCTGCACGGAAATCGAGCCCCTCATGCATCCTCTGATATCCTAATACCGGGTGGATGCGCATACCGTATCCACTCAAAATTACACCATTTACCGGTTTTATAGCAGGAATGTGGCTCAGACGGTCATGGTTGTCGTTGTAATACTCCTTGATTTCTTGAAATGATATTTTCTGAATATTTACCCGCCGCTCCAGGTTATTCAGCCTGCTGGCGGTCCACCGAAGAATCTCCGAAGCCTCTTCGCTGTAGACGTCAAAGTCGGAGTAAGGATCCCTGCCGCCTATATTTTCCTGTCGATCTTTTTCGGTTAAAGGGTCCATTCCAAGCACCGTTCTGTACATCTCATTGTCTATTCGGGCGATGTCGGAAATTCTGGATTCTAAATTTTCAATTGAATTTCTTGTCTCATGAAGTTGGTGGACGAGAGCGTCATTTTCAGACTGAAGAGCGATTTCAGCCGGTGTCCCTATATAGCTGGATAGCAGGGATAGTCCAACTCCTGCAAGCACAATCCCATTCAGAATCCATAGGCATGATGTATAAATAATCAGCTCGGATTTATCGTGTTGAATGGGTACAAACTCACATTTCTCTTTGTCGTAGTAAAAATGATTTTTGAGCGTAGGCATCAGTGAGGTTTATTTACACAAAAAGCAATTTGAATGTATAAAGTTATTCGTACACCTGAAAGAAAAAGTACGGAATCCCCTTGTCTTTATTCAAAATCTCCTTCAAAATACTCGACAGCGCGTTTTGGCATATCTCCGCTGTTCTTTTTGTTGGCAATATGATGTTTTACTTTATCCTGAAATGCTTTTGCAGCATCGTATCCATAGTTCTCAAGAAGGTAGTTCATTGCGATCACCTCTGCAATGACCGTGATATTTTTTCCGGGAGTGATCGGCAGATGGATCAGCGGAATTTCCGTGTCGAGAATTTTTACAGAATCATGATCCAGCCCGGTTCGTTCCACACTGCTGCTTTCTTCCCATAACGAGAGATTCAATACGACTTCCAGACGTTTTTGGTAGCGGATGGAACGGATGCCAAACATCGACATTATGTTGATAATCCCAAGCCCGCGAATTTCCATGAAATGTTCATTCATCTCTGTGGCAGAAGCAATGAGCACGCTGCTTTTTTTGGAGAGCATCACCACATCATCGGCCACCAGCCGGTGGCCGCGTTCAACCAGGTCCAAAGCTACTTCGCTTTTACCAATTCCTGATTTGCCCGAAATGAGAATCCCGATTCCATATACATCCACCATGGTACCGTGAACCATGGTTTGAATGGCAAACTGATCTTCCAGGAAATCCCGTAAAAGATACATGAAACGAGTGGTTTCCTCATTGGTTCGGAAGAGGGGGATTCCTGCCTCTTCAACCAGTTTGAGCAAATACTTCGGCAACTTGTTGTTATCCGTCAGAAATATTACCGGGATATCAAATTTGACAAGATTGCCAAATGCATGTTTCTGGTCTTCTTCTGACAGATCTTTCAGATATTGGGATTCCGTGTTTCCAATAATTTGAATCCGCTGCCAGGTAAAGAGCTTGATGTAACCGGCAAGGGCCAGGCCCGGCCTGTGAAGATCAGATTCCGTAACATATTTTTGGTCACATACGGAATCCGCAGCACAAGCTTCGAGCTTTATTTTTACCCGTTCCTGCAGTTTCTTAACCAGGTAAGAAACCTGAATCTTTTCCTTTTTAGGAATAGGTGTGTGGTCATTAAAGGGCATGTCACACAGGTTGAAGAATCATGATTGACCGATTATGGAATTTGGAATAGGTACAAATTAATTAATTATGTTCAAAGTGTTTGGTTTTATATTTCCGGATCTGACGGCTTGCCGTATCAATCACGTTATTAATTGCCTGTTCATACGTTTTTCCTTTCTCGGATGCATTGATGAGTTTTTTAGGTACTTTCACATTTACTTCCGCAATACAGGGATTATCGTGATCCTGACTCGGCTCCAGAATCACATCACATGCAATAATTTTATCATAGAACTGCTCAAGTTTGGTAATTGCATCCATACTGTATTCCTGGAGGTCTTTTTTTGCTTCAAAATGTCGTGCAGCGAAAGTGGTTTTCATAAGTTAAACTCCATTTAATGATTTAGTTTTTAGCTCTGGGGTGAGCCTGTTCGTAAACATTTTTAAGTCGCTCTACACTGGTGTGAGTATAAATTTGAGTAGCTGACAAATTCGTATGTCCTAAAAATTCCTTGATGATTCGAATATCCGCACCGGCATCAAGCATATGAGTTGCAAAGCTGTGCCGGAGTACATGGGGGCTTTTCTGGGTCACTTCGCTTGCCAGAGTTAGATATTTCTTGACTTTTTTTTGGACGATCCGCGGGTAGATCCGATGGCCGCTGCCGGCAATGAAAAGAGCCTTGCGTGCATCGCTGTCCGTTCGTTTGCCATAGAGCTTTTCCCTGGTTTCCAGATGCCGCTCTAATGCCTTGAGGGCTGGTCCCCCGATGGGTGCAATTCTCTGTTTGTTGCCCTTTCCCTGTACGAGTACCTGTTTTAATTTCAGATTGACATCGGAAATATTCAGTTGTACTAATTCGCTGAGCCGAATTCCCGTACTGTAAAAGAGCTCAAGAATCGCCCGGTCCTGGATAACACCGGGTGCATCCCCATCTGCCAGATCCATCATCTGACGGATCTCTTCGGGTTGGACGGTTTTGGGCAGACGTTGTTCTTTTTTGGGGACGATTAACAAATGAGCCGGATTTTTTTCGATGTAGCCTCGCTTAAAACAGTATTTAAAAAATGAACGTATGGAAGCGACTTTTCGTGCAATGGAACTTCTGGCATAACCCGATTCGGAGAGTTCTCCCAGCCAAAGTCGAATGGTGAGCCTCTCGATGGATTCCAAAGATACTTCTTCGGGTTCACATCCAACAGTTTCGGCACAATAGTCCAGAAACTGGGTAAGGTCTTTTTTATAGGAAACAAGAGTATGGGACGAGGAATTTCGCTCGATCTCCAGGTAGCGAAGATATTTATGAATCAGGGTTTGCATCTGTATACAATATCAACACTACAGAGGTAAAAATAAACAGGGAAGGGTGGATGAATAAAGATATTATTCCGCCGGCCGTATTCTACGCATAGGAGCTACGACCAGACTTCCCAAAATCAGGATGAAAGGATCACCCGTCAGGTTGGATGGCATTATTGTGAAGTTGACAGCCTGCAGAGTATGATTATTTATTTTGTGCGGAGCTGCAGGAAATGATTTGGATCGCAGACTGACGTGAAATTTGTATCTTTCTTGAGTGTATACAACATAAAACTCCGGACTCAATCCGATAATTAAAATATAAAATGGTTTCTATTGCCCTGATACAAACATCGTGTACGAAGGACCCGGACCGGAATTTGAATCGCACACTCGAACTTATCGAACAAGCGGTGACAGAAGGCAACCGGATTATCTGTCTGCAGGAATTGTTTACCACAACCTATTTTTGCCGTAATATTTCTCAATCGTTTTTTAAGTGGGCAGAGCCCATTCCGGGCCGGGTGACCGATCATCTTACCCGTATGGCTGCCAGGCATGAAGTCGTTATCCTCGCTCCGTTTTTTGAACGACAGGCTGCCGGACTCTACTATAATTCCATGGTAGTGGTTGATGCTGACGGATCTCTGTTGGGTACTTATCGAAAAATGCATATTCCGGATGATCCGGGTTTTTATGAAAAGTATTATTTTACTCCGGGCGATCAGGGGTATCAGGTTTATAAAACTGCCTATGGAAAAATCGGAACCCTGATTTGCTGGGATCAATGGTACCCGGAAGCAGCCCGGATCACCGCTATGAAAGGAGCGGATCTGTTGGTCTATCCGACGGCAATTGCGACCCTCCCAGGGGAAAATGAGCAAGATAAAAAGGAATATCTTCAAGCCTGGCAGACGATTCAGCGAAGTCATGCCATCGCAAACGGTTGTTTTGTGGCGAGTATAAACCGGGTCGGAGAGGAGGGGGGATCCAAATTTTGGGGGCACTCTTTTGTGGCCGGCCCCTTCGGACAAATCATCGCCGAAGCGGGGGAGAAAGAGACCATTCTGTCTGCCGAAATGGATTATTCGAAAATAGAAGAACAGAGACAAAACTGG
>JBBDNC010000082.1:0-4693 GCA_040877875.1 Balneolaceae bacterium
ATAGCCCTCGGTCAGCTGCCAGGTTTCCTTGAAATCCAGCTTGTACATGTGGATGTAAGCGCTGGTGTCGTTCATTTCTCCGGTTGCCAATCCTTTTGCACCTGAAACCTCCCGGTTGCCAGCTGCTTCGCTCTGGCCAGAATGTTCGGCGTCCCAGTAGGTGGATTTGATTTCGCCGGACCAATAAACTCCGATTAGACCGCCGACATTCTCATTTCCCGAAATCTCACCCGCCGCATATGAATCCGTTATTCTTGAATAAATGGTTTGATCTATATCAAGAGAAATATTCTCACTTACACCTACCAGTCCACCGACAATTTTGGTGCCCGACACATTAACCATGGCGTAAGAATTACTTATTTCACCCCCCCAATTATCTCCTGCCAAGCCGCCGATAGTAGAACTGCCGGATAAATCGCCCCTGGCGTAGGATTGCGTTACGGATCCAACTTCATTATAACCTACCAAACCGCCTACTTCCGATCCACCCGAAATTTCAATATTCGCATATGAATGCTTGATAATCCCACCATTAAAGCCAGCCAAACCTCCGATTGTTACTCTTCCATTGATCACTCCGCTAAATACGGAGCCGGATAATGTGCCGGTTAAACCTCCAGTTACTCCGCCAATCGTCCTGTCACCAGAAATTGCCGCGTTTGTTACATGAACTTGATGCAACTCTTCTGATAATCCTTGGAATACTGGAAGCACTTGGATATTTGTATGGTTGTGTGGCACTTTCGGTAGGTGTCTCGCAATCGGAAAAGTCCCCTTCAAAATAGGATAATACAGGAATTGGAGTTTATGATTCTCCGATTCCTGCTATTATACTTGTGCGACTCGACAGATAGAAATCAAACTAACTGTTATTCAAAGATATTTTCACCATCCAACGCTTCCAGAATGGAACAATCCCCAATTGACCCACTGCCGCTGCACGAATCAATGAGACCGGTAAGTGTCGCTTTAATTCGCTGGAGATCTTCAATTTTTGACATGACATCCTGATACTTCTGTTCCGCTTCCCGTTTGATTTCGGAACAAGTGGTTCCCTCGTCCATCTTCAGATTTAACAGGTCTTCAATTTCGGAAAGCGTAAATCCGAGTTCCTGGGCTCTTTTTATAAACCGGATCTGATCCACATGACGCTGAGAAAACAACCGGTAGCCGGAATCCATCCTGTCCGGTTCTTGAATCAGATTCCGGCGTTCGTAATATCGAATAGTTTCTTTATTGACTCCCGCCAGCCGGGCGGTTTTTCCGATTTTGTATTGGGCATCCTTGTTCATCATCACTCCATTTATTCAAACAGTTGAAGTAACGGTAAAAGACCATAAGCCGCAAACAGGCCTACACCATAAAAACTCACAGCAATCCAAAACATGGTTCTCTGAAATCGTCCGGCAACCTGGCACCCTTTCCCACCGGTGATACTGCAGGCCACTTTTCCTTTTGGGCGTATAATCAGAATACCGCTGAACAGGATCATGATTCCCGCTACAATAAAAATCCACCCACTATATGCAGATAACGTGGCCAGCCAGGGGAACGTTGAAAGCAAGGACACCATTGCTGATCCTCCTGCAATCGTAACAACAAGTGCAGGGAGTGCACAGCAAATCAATGTTCCGGTTGATGTAAACAGAGCCAGAAAACTCCCCACACTTTGCTGCCAGCTATTTGAAGATGATTTCATTGAACTCATAATCTCAAGGTTATTCTTTATTATCGATTGTTTCCGGAAATCGTTTAAATTCACCGGCTTTGAATCCTGCATTTTCAATAGCATTGATGACTTCCTGCTTCGTCACTTCATATCCGTCTTTGAGCAGAACAAGAGCCAACCCGTCCTCAATCTGAACAGAGGACGTTTCAACAGCCTCCAGTTTCTCCAGGGATCGTTCGCAATTTCGGACACACATCGAGCAGTGTAATCCTTCAACTTTTACGATAATATTGTATTCTGGTTCATTGAGCATGGTTATATTATCTGATTTACTTTGAAATGCCAAAAGCGCCGTCACTCCGAGGAGCACCAGGCCGGCACATAATACAATTCGTATTTTCATCATTCTGTGATTTAAATGTTTAAATTGATATCGGTTTACCCGGTTGAGTGAATTTTCAGGATCGTCAGAGACCAATCTTCATTGTTACTTTTATCTGCCACGATTCCTTCGATAATCATAACTTTTTCGTCATCTGTTTCAGATAAGTCATCCGTTGCATGCAATACAAACGGATCGTTTGACTCAGTATAGAGCATCCACGTCTGATTTTCATAACGAAGATTCCCTTTGATTTTAATTCGTGCTTCTTTCGGAGAAAATCCTCCATCGATAATGGAGCGTTGAATCTGTTGCAGTGACGTGTCGTGGCTGTCAGAAAAAATAAGTCTCGCTTCCCCGCTGTTGAGATCGAGTTCAGCGTCCAAAACTCCGTTGAGACGTTTCATGCGGTTTTCAACTCCTTTTGCACAAGGGGCACAGTCCATCCCGAATATTTTCTGATCCAGTTCCAAAATCTGGGCGTTGCTTTTTTCAGCCGGAATGAAAACAAACACTCCCATCAGCAAAATGGAAAAAATAAACGTTGCAGTGTTGATTGATGATTGCATAACAGTTGTGATTTTTGATTTAAGCAATTGTTTAATGTTCAGAAGAACCAGTATGAAAGATTTACCATGATTCTTGGCGACTCCCCGGAAATCATGGTTTCAGGATTCAGGGCACGTGCCTCATATACCGGAAAAAGTGCGCCGATCGAAACACCCCAGGCTCCGTACAAACCAAGCAGGCTGGGGCCAATTAAAATCTTGTGATTGTCCGTATCGGCTACAGAAGTTTCATTCACATGGTCACTACCCGTCCATTCCGAAGCTCCTTCAACGAAGATACGCCAATCGTGATTGGGGCGATTTTCTCTGAAGTAGGTAGGACGATATCCAATCACCCCGGTGGTATAGATGATATCACCAAGTTGTTCATTACTCTTCTCGAGATAGTATTGCCAGCCAGCGCCACCCCAAAAATACCAGGATCGGGATGCATACCCGGTTACTGCCGCAATGTGAAAAGCATTTCCGGGGTTGATTCCCCCGCGTTTTTCATCAATTGGATAAGACAAGCCTGTAATCACTGTAGATTCGAACCGCTTACCGACTCCCAGATTATTTTGATGAAACCGGTAAAAAGCCGAGAGTTCAATATCACCGAATCCGGGCATCAAACTACCTCCGCGGGTTCGTGGCCTGTTTGCAGCTCCCTGAATGGGAGTTGGAGCACTGAAATTTAATTGCAAACGCTGGGTTGGGCTGTAATTCCAGGTGTGTCGCATCATAGCTGTGGGATTATCTTGAGCAATCGACATAAACGTTGCGTTGTAACTCAAGCCGCCTTTTCCTCCTGTAGGTGTAGCCAGACCAAACGCAGGTCCGTGTCCACCCTGGGCAAACAGCGGAAGTACACCGGCCATGTTAAAAACGATGAAAACAAAGCTGATTATCAGATATCGTATCGGTGACGTTATTTTCATATTCAAATTGATTACAGTTTATGTAGCAACTCAGGCGAATAAAGAAAAAGAATTGTAAAAACGACGCTTGTTATAAAAAACAGCTTATTGAAAAGAGCTCCTTTCACTCTAAAATTTATCCAGCCCGAAATAGTGAACGACACAACGGAAACTCCCAGAAAAAGATGACGGTAGGGAAACAGGGTTTCCACCAGCCCCGCCGACCCCATTCCAAACAAGGCAAGAAAAAAAGGAATAGAGCAACAGGGGCGTGAAAGAAAACCGAGGATTACCGCTATTATCCCGGAAAAATTGCCTTTATTTATGTTACTACGGCTCATAAAATATTTCAGCTCTTACACTTTCTCCATCGTGCAACCGCAACAACAGGTAGGATTTTGTGTCCCTCCGCAGCTTTCAGGTGCACTTTTGGTTACAGTGACTTCACATCCACAATCTTCTTTAGGACATCTGTAAACTTCTCCTTTTTTGAGTGGCATAATTGACCTCTATTTGATTTAAATTAACATTCATCCTCAATATAAGGCCTGTACCATGGTACGGAGTCAAGTCTTTTTTCATTAAACCATATACGGAATATCCGAAGCATGTGAAGGATACGCGTAGATCACCTGCTTTAATTCTACGGCCTTCATTTTCTGATTTATAGCCATGGCAAAGAGATTGATCACCTCCTCCGATTTGGTGCCCAAAATATGAGCGCCTAAAATCTGCCCGTTTTCTTTGTTGATGATGGTTTTGAACGCCGTGTGGGATTCATTGGTGCGCTTATAGGAATACCAGCTGTCAGTCTTTTTAAATTTTACCTTTACATCATATCCCTGGTCGTTCGCCTGCTGTTCGGTTAAGCCAACCATGGCAAGCGGGGGGATGGTAAATACAACGGTAGGCTGTGCGGGATAGCTGACTTTTTTATGATTCCCATCCAGAATGTTGGAAGCCACAATGTGCGATTCAAACCCGGCGACGGGAGTCAGAGGAAGTCCGTCGGTAGCAGCTACATCCCCGGAGGCATAAACTTTGGGATTACTGGCGCTTTGTAAATAATCGTTTACTTCAATCCCTTTACGGGAAAACTCCACTCCGGCATTGTCCAATTGTAACGGTTCAATATTTGGAACTCTTCCGGCACCGTGAACGGCAATTCCACCGC
>JBBDNC010000083.1:0-25253 GCA_040877875.1 Balneolaceae bacterium
AGGATTTCGAATTCGCGAAAATGCTAAGATTGGGCAAAACAACGCTCATTTTTTGAACACGCAGTGATTTTGCAAAGCCCTCTATAATCCATATCCACGCAAAAAAATGGTAAACTTTATCCATCCGTTTTACAGGCAGATAAATTGTAAAACCGGAACCATCGTTCGTTTTTTATAGAATTTTCTTAAAAAATTTTACGGTCGCTCAAAAAACCACAATCCATAAAAATGAATCTGAAGGACTCCCGAAACGTTTCCCGCTGGAAAATACGCATTGATACAGGAGGCACATTTACCGACTGTATTGCGAGAGACCCGAAGGGGGTGGAACACCGGTGTAAGGTTTTGAGCAGCAGTGCACTTCGTGGCAGATCCATTGAAAAAACCGGAACCTCTTCAATACGCTGTGAACTGAATGCCGATCTTCCGGATCATTTCTTCAACGGCTATACGTTTCGCTGGCTACGGTATTTAAATGAAACCTGGAATATATCGGATTATGATGCAACCGAACAGGTTATGCATTTCAGTAAACCCATCCGTCTGCCGGACGCGCAAAATCCTGCCTTTGAAATCCTAAGCCCCGAAGAGGCCCCGATCCTGGCCTCCCGGATCGTAACAGCTTCCCCTTTTCCGCACCCTCTTCCTGCCATAGAAATGAGACTTGCGACCACACGAGGAACCAACGCCCTGCTGGAGCGGAACGGTGGGAAGACCCTGCTGCTGGTTACCCGTGGTTTCAAGGATCTTCTTCGAATCCGTAACCAGCAGCGGCCTGACCTGTTTGCACTGAAGGTCGACAAGCCCCTGCCGTTTTACGATCAGGTGATCGAAATACCCGAACGAATGGATGCAGAGGGAAACGTCCTGTTACCCCTGAATACGGAAGATTTGGAGGATAAACTCGGCCCCCATTTGCCCGGCATCGATTCTGTGGCGATCTGCCTGATGAACAGTCCCCAAAACCCGGTACATGAACAGCATTTGAAAACCTATCTGGAATCAAAAGGCGTTCAACACCTTTCGGTTTCTTCCGAGCTCAGTCCGCTGATTAAAATCATACCCAGAGCGATGACGACAGAGGTAAACGCCTATCTTGCTCCGGTAATGGAACGATACCTCCGGCAAGTGGGGGACAGCCTCTCCGATGACCGGCTGTATATCATGAACAGTACCGGCAATTTGACTCACAAGAATCGTTATGCACCCAAAGACGGCCTGCTAAGCGGGCCTGCCGGGGGAGTTGCCGGAGCCGTATCGATCGGGAACCGGTCCGGTTTCCAAAAAATGATTTCATTTGATATGGGGGGTACCAGCACGGATGTAGCACGCTATAACGGACAATATGACTATCAGTTTCAACACTCGGTAGGCGACGCAACCCTCCAGGCTCCCGCACTCTCTATTGTAACCGTCGCGGCGGGTGGAGGATCCATTTGTAATTTTGACGGGGAAAGCCTGACCGTAGGCCCCGGAAGCGCGGGGGCTGATCCGGGGCCGGCTTGTTATGGTGCCGGGGGACCCCTAACCCTGACCGACGTAAACCTGTTAACCGGACGCCTGGTCCGGACCAACTTTCACTTCCCGGTCCATACCGAGGCGGCAGATGAAGCATTTGAAGAAATTTTTAGCAGAATTCAACGTAAACGGGGAACTGCAGTCAGCAGACAAAAAATACTGGAAGGCTTCCTGGATATTGCCAATGAACGGATGGCCCAATCCATCCTTACCATCTCCCTGGAAAAAGGTTTTGATCCGGGTCGTTATTGCCTGGTCTCATTTGGAGGGGCGGGAGGCCAACATGCAACGGCCGTAGCCGGAAAACTGGGAATGAAGACAGTTTTATCGCCCTCCGACGCCGGATTATTAAGTGCACACGGTCTGGATCAATCCACTCTTGAAAAAATTGAAACCGAACAACTTCTTCAACCACTTGACAAAACAGAACAAAGACTACCGGAACTTTTTGAACGCCTCGAACAAAACGCTGTACGAAAACTGTCAGAAGAAGGGATTGACAAGAAAAATCTGACTCTGACCCGTGCTTCGATATTTGCCAGGCTCGAGGGACAGGAATCAACCCTTGAACTGCCCTTTCGTAATATACGCTCTCTTCGTAAGGACTTCGTACAACTCTATCGGGATACGTATGGCCACTGGATTGAGAACAGAGAGATTGAAATTGAATCCATCCGGGTAATTGTCACTGAAAATAAAGATCCCCGGAAGAAAGCGACTCTTCCCCCGCCGGCGGATTTACCCGAACCGGTTGCCTTTCAGGATCTGCTTTTTAACGGCCAGAATTTTTCCATGCCTGTGATTCACCGTTCGAAACTCACACCGGGATGCAGGGTCGTCGGACCCTCTTTGATTCTCGATCCTTACAGTACGGTACTTGTAGAACCGGGATGGAGCGGGAAAGTGTATTCAGACTATACGGTGGTGTTGTCGGCGAACGACAAAGAGGAACAAGACTCTACTGTTGAAAATGCAGGATCAGGGAGTGCCGGACATTCTTCCGCGGAAAACCCTGAAATTATTAATCTCCAGCTCTATACCAATCGTTTTAGTTCAATAGCTGAACAGATGGGGGAAATGCTGCGTCGGACAGCTCTCTCCGTGAATGTCAAAGAGCGGCTGGATTTTTCCTGTGCACTGCTCGATGCACAGGGTTACCTGGTGGTGAATGCTCCCCATATCCCGGTCCATCTCGGAGCCATGGGACTGTGCGTCAGGACCCTGATGGAAACGACTGAGATGAAAGAGGGAGATGTGGTCATTACCAATCATCCCGGTTACGGCGGTTCTCATCTGCCTGACGTCACGGTTATAACACCCGTTTTTTCCCGGGGAAAGCGAATCGGATTTGTCGCCAATCGGGCGCACCATGCCGAAATCGGCGGCAAAAGCCCCGGTTCCATGCCTCCGGATGCAAAGAACCTGGCTGAAGAAGGAGTCGTCATCCCTCCGATGCACCTGATACGAAAAGGCAGAGAGCATTGGTCTGAAATCAGGAATCTCCTTCAAGCCGGTTCCTGGCCAAGCCGGTCGGTCGAAGAAAATCTTGCCGACCTTCAGGCAGCCGTCGCAGCAAACCATCGTGGTGCAGGTGAACTGAAGAAGCTTGCGGGACAGTTCGGGGGGGATGAAGTAACCCGGTATATGACAAATCTCAAAGAGTATGCCTCGGAAAGAATGAAACAGGCCCTGAAGAAAATTGACAATGGAGTTTATGAGGCGGAAGAATACCTTGACGACCAGTCAAAACTTAAAGTTCTTTGCAGGATTGAGGAGAAGGAGATGGAAATTGATTTTTCAGGAACAGACAGGGTGCATCCCGGCAATCTCAATGCCAACCCCGCAATAGTTAACAGCGTAATTATCTATCTGTTGCGCCTTTTGGTCGATGAGCCCCTGCCTTTGAACGACGGACTCCTGTCCCCCGTCTCCATCCATCTGCCTGAAGGCATGCTCAATCCGACTTTTCCGGACGATCCGGCTGACTGTCCGGCGGTTGTAGGCGGAAACATCGAAACCAGCCAGAGGCTGGTGGATACGTTTCTGAAAGCGTTTGGCCTGGCTGCGTGCAGCCAGGGAACAATGAACAACGTTTTGTTTGGCAACGACTCATTCGGGTATTACGAAACGGTGGGAGGTGGCACCGGCGCCGGAAACGGGTTTCACGGGGCAGACGCCGTACATCATCATATGACCAACACCCGCGCGACGGATCCGGAAATTCTTGAACACCGCTATCCGGTTCGCCTTGACCGGTATGCAATCCGAACCGGGTCGGGCGGAGACGGAGCCTGGCACGGCGGCAATGGAATCATCCGGGAGATGACCTTTCTCGAACCAGTCAGACTTTCGGTCCTGTCTCAACACAGAGTGGTTCCGCCCTATGGCCTCCATGGAGGTTCTGCTGGAAAAACAGGACTGAATCGGGTTGAGAAAAAGGACGGAACAACCCAGGAACTGGAATGGAAGGATGGGATGGAGCTGGAACCGGGCGACAAATTCATCCTGTACACTCCCGGCGGTGGCGGCTTTGGAACAGAGAACCGTTGATCCGCCGGCCGGCGGATATCAGTGTGTCAGTGTGTCAGTGTGTCAGTGGGTCAGTGTATCAGTGGGTCAGTGGGTCAGTGGGTCAGTGGATCAGTGCAAAGTATCAGACTTCATACATACTTCCGTGCCCGGGATTTCCCGGTTTGGTTCACAATCTAAAATTGATTTATTTGTCCAATTACGAAAAAATAGGGTAACATCCATGGATTTTCGGTCAAAAGGCCTGTAAACTTCCATGCTTTAGGGACCCTGGCCGTATTTACCATACTTACGTATGTTACCCGGCGGATTTTTTTAGACTGACTTAAAGAGGGCCCGTATCTACCGGCACCTCCATTTTTGCATTGTCTGGAAAAAATTCCTGTAACAACCCGCACAACGCATGGTTGACACGACACCGGATTATTTAATGACTCTATCAAAATGCCGACTGAACCTATGATCAAAAATATATGTTTTTCCCTGTTTCTTTTGTTCCCGTCCGTAATTCCGCTGTTTGCGCAGTCCGGCTCCGTTGAACAGATTCATACTGCTGTCACCCAGCCGGACATTGAAATGCACATCCGTTTTCTCGCCGCGGATGAATTCATGGGCCGGGATACCGGAACTCCTCAATTAAAAGTAGCTGCCCGGTATATTGCCACAAGATTTCTCATCAACGGTATCAAGCCTGTTCCCGGACAAGAAGATTACTACCAGGCTGTACCCTTCAACCGTGTATTCGCTCCCCGGGAAGCCACCCTTGCAATAGGAGATTCTACTTATACACTTGAAGAAGATTTGATAACCATCAACAGCGTCAGAGGTGAGATTGAAGGCCCGGTAAAAATTCTTGAATATGGTTCAGAACAAGAACTGGAAAAAGCGGATATAGAGGGCCATATCGTGATCACCCGAGCAGGCCTCGCCGGGCAATCCTCACCGCAGCAGTGGTTTACAAGTTCTGACGACAAAAACGAACGTCTCAGACAACACGGAGCGATTGCCGTGATCGAACTGTTTGACCATCAACAATTTCCATGGCAGGTTTTGGTTAATTTCCTGAACCAGGACCGGCTGGAATTGTCTGAAGACGAAGAAAACGGGGTAAGGATTCCCCATATCTGGTTAAACAGTACCGGTAAAAGTCTTATTGATGACTACGAAGAATTGGGCTCTCCCCTGGAAGCCTGGATTACAATACAGGGACAGGCGACTGAAAAAGTAATCAGCAACAATGTGATCGGATATATAGAAGGAACCGACCCGGATTTAAAAGACGAACATATACTCCTCGGGGCCCATTACGATCATCTTGGAGTTACAAACGGACAGAATGAGGGAGAGGATACGATCTATAATGGTGCCCGGGATAACGGGGTCGGGATTGCCGGTATCCTGCAGGCCGCCCAATATCTGGCTGCTCATCCCCCCAGACGATCTGTCGTGGTTGCCGCGTGGACAGCAGAAGAAAAAGGGCTGCTCGGCAGCAACTGGTTTGCCGAAAACCCGACTCTTCCCCTGAACCGGATTGTCTACCATCTCAATATTGACGGCGGAGGTTATAATGACACGACAAAAGTCACGGTCATCGGACTTGAACGGACCGACGGAGAGGAACTGCTTCGCAATGCAGCCGGTACCTTTGGATTGGAAGCCATTGCCGATCCGGTACCCGAACAAAACCTGTTCGACCGTTCAGATAATGTACATTTTGCCCGGCACGGGATTCCGTCTCCGACTTACAGCATGGGACTCACCGCATTTGATGAAGAAATTAATCGGTATTACCACCGGGTGACAGATGAGGCGCAAACCGTGAACTATCCCTATATTACCCGTTATATTCGCTCGTTCGTTCTCGCTGCCCAGAGTATTGCTAACGCTGAAGAAGCTCCGTTCTGGATCGAGGGGGATCCGTATGAACAAGCCGGACTGGATTTATATGAAAACCGGCATTAAAACCTGGACGCTTAAGGCGCAAAATTCTCAACCCAATCCATTCATTTCGAACAAGCCGGCAGAATGTTTCACTTAGACCTGATCAGACAATTTCAAAACCTGAAGACACCGTTCTTCTTTTACGACCTGAATACGCTTAACCAAACCATCGAAGTGATCCGCGAATATGGGATGTCACGCGGGTATTCCATTCACTTTGCACTCAAAGCCAATAACAACGATCGAATTCTTAAAAGGATACTGGATGCGGGATTCGGTGCGGATTGTGTAAGTGGCGGAGAGATCGAAAAATCCATTGAAGCGGGGTTCTCACCAGATCAAATCGCCTTTGCCGGAGTGGGCAAATCGGACGAGGAGATTTTAACCGGCCTGAAGTATAATCTTTTCTCTTTCAACTGTGAATCCGTACAGGAATTAGAGGTTCTGAATCACTTTGCCGGCCAGCAGAACAAAAATGTAAGAATTGCACTGCGTGTCAATCCCGATGTGGAAGCGAAAACCCATAAATATATAACGACCGGCCTTCAGGATAACAAGTTCGGGATTCCCTCTGAAAATCTTCCTGGAGTGCTTGATAAAATCAAGGAATATCCACACCTGAATCTCACGGGGCTCCATTTTCATATCGGCTCACAAATTATGAACCTGGATGTTTTTCGGGAGTTATCCGTAAAAATCAATCAACTGCAGTCTCTATTTGATGAGAAAGAGAACCAACTCCGCCATATTAATGTAGGGGGCGGGCTGGGAATCGACTATGCGGAACCCGACCGGGCTGCAATCCCTGATTTCCAGAATTATTTCAGGCTATTTGAAGAGCACCTTGATTTAAGAGACTACCAGGAACTTCACTTTGAACTCGGCAGGAGTGTAGTCGGTCAGTGCGGATCCCTGATTACAAAAGTTCTCTTTACCAAGGAGGGACGAAATACCAATTTTGCAGTTGTAGATGCAGGCATGACTGAACTCATACGGCCTGCCCTCTATCAGGCCAGACACACCGTCGAAGCCCTGACAAGCACCCGGCCGGAAAAGCAATATGATGTGGTCGGGCCGATTTGTGAAACGTCCGATACATTCAGAACCGGGATTCTTCTTCCGGAGGTTGAACGGGGTGATCTGCTGGCCATCCGCAGTTGTGGAGCTTATGGACAGGTCATGAGCAGCGACTACAATTTAAGGGAGCGCGCAAAAGCGTACTATACCGATGATTTCGACCTGGAATAAGGAAAAGAAATGGGGCGAGTCTTCCGGTCGGCGGACGAAAGGCTAACCAGTGGACGACTCTTCTTTTGACTCTCCGGAAAATACTGCCCTGAGGCCTGACAACTGAAATCTGACAGCTTACCGGGCCACCTTTTTCACAACAGGGTTGGTTTCCCCTGTCACCGGCACAGCCACCGGAACTTTAATCCCGTATCTGGAACGGATAGTAGGCATTTCTGGCATGGATAAACGGATCGGTTTGCGTCCATCCGAATATGATCCCGTTTTCACTCACGGCCATTCTGGGGAATCCGCTCCCCCGTCCTTTTTCCGTATTCCCCATCAAGACGGGCGGGTGTAATTCTCCGGCCGGGCTGATTTCACGGAGGTAAATCCGTCCAAATTTTTCGTCTTGATCCAGCCAGCTCACATAGAGAGCACCTGTATCCCTGAACTTCACATCCACCCGTCCCATGGAATTCCCGTTATCAATGCGGACGGGTTGTTCGAACGATCTTCCACCGTCAGTCGACTGAGCCAACATCACCCGCTCCTCTCCATCAGCGGCAGTAAACCAGCTTACCGCCGCCCTGTCACCCAAAACATCTATTCGGGGACCATTTACCGGACATGCTCCAATTTGCCAACCATCGTCGTGAACGATTTGCGGATCACTCCACTGGCCCGTCTCAAAATCGTACCGGGAAATAGCGATATCGCGGACCTCGCCTTCCGACCGGTTTCTGTAAACGGCAAGAGCCCCGTCCGGTGTTGCCACAAGATCCGTCGGGCAGCAATCACAAACAGTGGAATCAATCACTCTTTTTCGTGAGATCGTACCCTCCCTTGTGATTTCGGCAGAACGGATGGTCATGGATTGATCCATATTCTCATATTCGCCGTGTTCCCTGCCCGCGGTTTCACGCCCATCCAGCCAAACGGCCAACACCCTGTCCGTATCCAATGCAATCATCGACACAAAACCGTGTTCAGTTGGCGTTCCATCCTCATGGGGAGTTATAATCCGGTCCCACCGGCCGTCATCTCCCTGAAAAGCAACCCGGATCTCATAGGCATAAGGGCCTCCTTGTATTTTCCTTAACCAATGAAAAGCTACCGGGGCTCCTTCTTTGGTAACGACGGAGGGGAAGTCTGCCCAGTTGATGAAAAAGTTATGGTCAATCAAAACGGTCTGAGCCTCACTCCAATTTCTGCCCTCAAAGGAAGAATAGATCAAGGCAACCATATTTTCATCTATGATCGACAGCCAGCTCATAAAGACTTTTCCATTCTCATCTGTGGTCAGGTATGGATAACGGCTTCCGCTCTCGGCCGGGTCCCCCATCGTATAGTTGACATTCGGCCGCTGGCGCTCTTGGACGCACGAACCCAACCAAAAAACAAGCAATAATGTGGTGGCAAGGAGTTTTAATTTCATGTCGGAAAATAGAATAATTTATCGTCAGGAACCAAGCGGAGGAAAGAAGAAAGTGCATTGAAACGAACCGGTTCCGCCTGTACAGGGAAGCCTGTATGATCAAGCCCCGACAACTTTGTCAGGATAGATGTTGAACGACGTTCAGATACATTTTCATAGATCTTCCATGAGCAAGAAAAACATGAGAAAATCACTGAATTCAATCCCATTTTCTTTATTTTGTCCCCCATGCTTCAATTAGATTCTATTACACTCCATTTTGGGGATCGTACCCTTTTTGACCGGATCAGTACATTAATCAATCCGGGAGAACGGGTCGGCCTGACCGG
Organism: Balneolaceae bacterium; assembly: GCA_040877875.1. Taxonomy (GTDB): domain Bacteria; phylum Bacteroidota; class Rhodothermia; order Balneolales; family Balneolaceae; genus JBBDNC01. The sequence continues at coordinate 8,983 of JBBDNC010000083.1, forward strand.
ACCCAATGGGGCCGGCAAATCCACTTTGCTTAAAATTATTGCCGGACAGCTTCAGCCGGACGAGGGAAATGTGATTCTGGGAAACGATGCTACGGTAGGCTATTTACCCCAGGATGGTGTTGACCCGGATCCCGGCCTCACGGTCTTCGAAGAAGTTAAAAGTGCATTTCATGAAATTCTTGAGCTCCAGGAAGAGATCCGGTCTCTTCAACACAGCATGGAAACCCTTGACCCGGAATCCAAAAAATATCAGGCAGTATTAAAAAAGTTCGGGGAATCCCAGAACCGTCTTGAACAATCCCGTGCCTATACGCTGCAAACGGATATCGAACGGATACTCATGGGCCTTGGATTTCGTGAGGAGGATTTTAATCGTCCTACTACTGAATTCAGCGGGGGATGGCTGATGCGGATTGCCCTTGCCAAATTACTCCTGAGGAAACCGACATACCTGCTTCTTGATGAGCCAACCAATCATCTGGATATAGAATCCCTGCAGTGGATTGAATATTTCCTGGACCGGTATGACGGAGCGGTCATTGTTGTGTCCCATGACCGGGCTTTCCTCGATTCGTTAACACGGCGGACTCTTGCCCTGGCGGGGGGAAATCTCAGGGATTATGCGGGAAATTATTCGTTTTATGAGAAAAAATACCAGGAAGAGAAGGAACAGCTACGAAAGGAATATGAAAACCAGCAAAAAGAATTGAAGCAGGCTGAAGAATTTATTGAACGATTCCGGTATAAAGCCTCCAAGGCAAAACAGGTTCAAAGCCGCATCAAGCAGCTTGAAAAAAAAGAATGGATAGAACTTGAAGACGAAGGCGATGAAATCTCCTTCCGCTTTCCCCAGCCGGAACGCAGCGGCCAAATCGTCATGGAGCTGAAAGGCATATCAAAAAGTTATGGCGAGAATCAGGTATTTGAACAGATTGACTATCAAATCGAGCGGGGGGACAAAATAGCGGTCGTCGGACCCAATGGGGCAGGTAAGTCGACCCTCATCCGGATTCTGGCCGGAATGGAACCGATCGACCGGGGAGAACGGATCGTCGGCCACAATGTAAACCCCTCTTATTTTGCCCAGCACCAGGCAGAAGATTTGAATCCGCGAAATGAGGCTCTTGAAGAAATCCGGGAGATTGCACCGGATGCAAGCGAGACAAGGCTCCGGACTCTCCTGGGATGTTTTTTATTCAAGGGTGAAGATGTCTTTAAAAAAGTGCAGGTACTTTCTGGTGGCGAAAAAAGCCGCCTGGCCCTGGCAAAGATGCTGATTACCCCTTCCAACTTTATTATTCTTGACGAGCCGACGAATCACCTGGACATGCAATCCAAGAAAATTCTTCAACACGCACTTCAGCAGTTTGAAGGCACATGTATGATCGTTTCGCACGACCGTTCTTTCCTGGATCCCGTAGTCAATAAAACCCTGGAAATTCAACCCGGTAAAGTCAGAACCATTTACGGAAATGTAAGCCACTACCTGGAACTGCAATCCAAAGAAGAAGAGCGGAAATCTGAAGATCATCAGGCTCCCGTGAAGTTCGATTCCAATAGCGAGGATCTTTCCCGGAAAGAGATTCGCCGGCTGGAGGCCCGGAAGCGTCAGGCAAAAGCAAAAAAACTAAAACCGATGCAACGTCGGCTGGAACAAATAGAGCGGGAAATTGAAAAGGGGGAAGCAAGAAAAAAGGAAATTGAAGAGGTAATGGCGGATCCGGATTTCTATGAAGATGAAGAACAAGTCAAGGAAATTTCAATGGAATATGAAACCTTGAAGAATCATCTCACCCAGACACTCTCCAAATGGGAAGAGCTGGCCGGAAGGATAGAATTCATAGAAGAAGAGTACGAAAATTGAATTCGCTATGATACACCGGATGACTCTTCCTGCCTCTTGCCAGGTCAAAGACTCTCTTCAAGGTCGCTTAAAAATGTACGGATCCGGTGGGCATTGACTCCCAGGTCTCCCCTTCCGATCCGGGATTTCGATCTCATGTCAACGCGGGTTCCACTCTCGGTAGCCTCCACCCGGATCACCACATCATCCTCAAAACCGAACCAGGCCATTTTTTCAGTAGCTTCCACAATTCCGTTTTGCTGATCCGCCTGGGCCAGGCTCCAGCCACGATCTTCCACTAATGCCACAACTGCGTTAAATACTTCGTCCGGGGAAAGGTTAGTTGTTAAACTGCCAAGATCCGGATAGGCTTCACGCTGGGTTTGTGCGGTCTCTTCACCGGCATATTCCGGTGGATTCGGAGCCTCCGCCCGCAAGGAGACGATTGCATCAAACGCCGGTGGATTTTCAATATCTGTAGTAATATCATGGATCGGCGGATATTGCCGGGCTTCGTTTTGCCAATAATAAGCAGTCCCGGTCACCGCAAGAGTTAACAGGATCGCTGTGAGCATTTGCCGGAAACCTTTTCGCATCAAACGCTTTCTGATAAAAAACAGGGCTACAAGATTGATGAGAACCAGTCCAATCGCCGCATAGGCACTATATGTCAGAATTGTAAATGCGGTTCCGAGCTGCCAGATCTCCCATTGATAACCATATCCTGACAACACGAATAACAATGCCGTTAGTAAAGACAGTGCAAAAAGAATCGATGCAGTAGCAGCGGTTTTCGGATGTTTGCGTCGGGAACGAGTTGAATTTGTCATGACTGAATGCGGTTTGTTTGCAAGTATCTGAAAGGTATCAATTCTACTCTTATAATCAACCTTCCCATTCGAACCAAGTGTTGTGTCAACCATGCGATATGGGGGTTATCGAAGAGATTAGCCTTCTATCAGATTAAGCCTTATTTTTCGCTGATTCAGTCAATCCCAATAAAACATCACCCTTTTTTATATGGAAGGCACCATTCGCGTTCGTTTTGCTCCCTCACCCACCGGATTTCTGCATATCGGCGGACTCCGCACAGCCCTGTATAATTATCTGTTTGCCCGACATCATCAGGGAGGCAAGTTTATCCTTCGAATTGAAGACACGGACCAGAAGCGATATGTGGAAGGAGCCGAAGAGGATGTGGTCGAATCCCTGCTCTGGTGCGGAATTGAAATCGACGAAGGCCCCGGCAAACCCGGTGCGTTCGGCCCGTACCGCCAAAGCGAACGAAAGGATCTATACAAAGAACACGCCCAACAATTGATTGAATCAGGCCATGCCTATTATGCCTTTGATTCTCCTGAAGAACTGGATCAAATGCGGGAACGGCTTCAAAAGTCAGGAAATCCGTCGCCCAAATACGATGCCATCACCCGTCAGTCGATGAAAAACAGTCTGACCCTTCCCCGGGACGAAGTGGAGGATCTTCTTCAAATGGGAGCTGACTACGTGGTGCGCCTGAAAGTACCACGACGGGAAAATATCCGGTTTGAAGATGAAATACGAGGGCATGTCTCTTTTGAAGCAAAAGGACTTGACGATCAGGTATTGCTGAAATCCGATGGAATGCCCACCTATCATCTGGCCAATGTTGTAGACGACCACCTGATGAAAATTACACATGTGATCCGGGGAGAAGAATGGCTCAGCAGTACCCCTAAACACATCCTGCTCTATCGTTATTTCGGATGGGAGCCTCCAAAAATGGCTCACCTCCCCCTGATCATGTCGCCCAGCGGCGGGAAGCTGTCCAAACGGAAAGCCGAAGAAGAAGGAATTCCGGTGAACACCCGGGCCTATATTGAACAGAAATTCGAGCCGGAAGCCCTGGTTAATTTTCTTGCATTCCTTGGCTGGAGTCCGGGAGACGACAGTGAAATTCACTCCCTCGAAGATTTGTGTAAACTTTTTACCCTGGACCGGGTGAGCAAGGGCGGCGCAGTATTCAACTACAAAAAACTGCTCTGGTATAACGAACACTACCTGCGTGAAAAGCCGGATCGTGATCTTGCTGCACGGGCAAAACGAATTGCTGAATCGAGAGGCTTGAGCGGAATCGATGATGATTATCTGATACAGATCATTCCGTTGATGAAAGAGCGGGTCAGTAAAATCGAAGAGTTCATTACTTTTGGAAAATTCTTTTTTGAAGATCCGGAAGAATACGATGAAAAAGCCCTGAAAAAATGGAAGGAGAACAGTCCCGACCTGGTAAAAGCCTACCGGGATAAAATTGCAGATTGGGAGGCGGATCAATTTAAGGCGGACCGGCTCAAGTCTGCCTTGCAGGAAGTCATCGATGAAAAAGAAGTTGGGTTCGGCAAGCTGATGATGCCACTAAGAATCGCCGTAACCGGACTGGGCTTCGGGCCGGATCTGTTTCCGGCCCTGGAACTTCTGGGGAAAGAGACGGTTCTACGGCGTATAGACCGGGCTTTGCAGGAATTGGGTTGATTGAACCCTCTTAATGTCTTACCACGGTCTTTTCAGCACGCTTTCGATCGTTATGGTCCAGATGGAGTTTGCGAATCCGCAAGTTTTGGGGAGTCACTTCCAGCAGCTCATCCCGGTCGATAAACTCGATACATTGTTCCAGGCTCATCTGCTTCTCCTGTGAAATCCTTACGGAATCGGAAGTTTGAGTTGCCCGGTGGTTCGTCAGGTTTTTCTTTTTCACTACGTTAACCACGAGGTCATCATTCCGGTTATTGATCCCCACCACCTGGCCGGCATAAACGGCATCGCCGGGCTTGACCAGAAACTGGCCACGGTCCTGGAGTCCTTCGAGGGCATACGCTGTCACCTCCCCTTTTTCAAGGGCAATCAGCGCGCCTCTGCTCCGGCCGGGTATTTCCCCTGCATGAGGTTCATAGGCGTCGAAATGCTGATGCATCATTCCCGTTCCCCGGGTTTCCGTCATTAATTCACTTCTGAAGCCGATGATGCCACGTGACGGGATTTTGAAAGTAACCCGGTGATTTTCTCCCTCCTGAACCATGGACGTCATGATCCCACGGCGTTTTTGAAGATTATCTATGACTTTATTGCTATAGTCCTGATGCACATCAATGATCACTTCCTCAAACGGCTCATGAAGTTTCCCGTCCACTTCCTTCATTAAAACTTCCGGACGGGATACCGCAAATTCATATCCTTCTCTCCGCATGGTTTCCGTCAAAATCGCAAGCTGTAGTTCTCCCCTGCCGGCAACCTTAAAAACTTCGGGGCTTTCCGTCGGTTCCACTTTGATCGATACATTGGTTCGGATCTCTTTCTCGAGGCGGTCCTTGATCATGTTCGATGTCACATAGTCCCCCTCTAAACCGGCAAACGGTGCATTGTTGACACGAAAATACATCGCCATCGTAGGCTGGTCGATATCGTAATATTCAATAGGCGAGAGGTCGGAAACACCCGTAAGGGTATCCCCGATATCCACTTTTTCATATCCGGCCAGGGCAAATATATCACCGGCGGCTCCGGATTCAACCGGTTCACGGTTCAACCCTGCAAAAGTAAAAAGCTTGGTTGCACGGGCTTTTTCTTTCAGCTTACCCTTTCGGTCTACAAGAGCTATTTCCTGGTTCACCTTGATCGTCCCCTGTTCTACACGGCCGATTGCTATCCGGCCTACGTAATCATTCCAGTCGATACTGCTAACCAGCATCTTAAACGACGTGTCGGAATCCTGGTCCGGCGGGGGAATATGATTCACAATTTTCTCAAACAACGGGGTAAGGTCCTCGTTGTCATCTTCCAGTTCCTCCTTTGCAACACCTTCGATACCGATGGCATAGAGTACGTGAAAGTCGAGTTGCTCGTCTGACGCGTCCAGGGTTACAAACAGATCGAATATTTCATTCAGCACGGCATCCGGGCGGGCATCCTTCCGGTCGATTTTATTGATTACGACAATCGGCCGGTAACCCAGCTCCAGGGATTTTCGAAGCACGAATTTGGTTTGGGGCAAAGGCCCTTCTGCCGCATCGACCAGGATAATCACCCCATTTACCATTTTCAAAATCCGTTCCACCTCACCGCCGAAATCCGCATGGCCGGGGGTATCCACAATGTTGATTTTGGTGCCCTTCCACATGACGGCGGTATTCTTGGAACTGATGGTAATCCCCTTCTCTCTCTCCAGATCGTTGGAGTCCATCACTCTCTCCCTGACTTCCTGATTATCACGGAATATCCCGCTCTGTCTCAACATTTGATCCACAAGGGTGGTTTTCCCGTGGTCGACGTGAGCGATGATGGCAATATTTCGAATGTCCTGAATCATTTTTGGTCTGGTATTTTAAAAAACTCTTAAGCCTTATAAGGTACGGTTTTATTTACAGAGTTATGTATACTTTGTTAATTATTCTTAGAGGGCTTTGCACAACCGGTCTTTTGCCTAATACCCGCGTTATCGGTCGGTTGAAATCCTCACATATGGACTATATGCTGCGGTTTCAACCTCCCTCTGGCCTTGTCCTTGAACAAAATCCCTGGTTCTGCACTTATTTTTTATATATTCTTCAGTTGTACCAGGCTGGCACAGCAGAGTTAAACCATCCCGGTTGACCCGTACGGCTTCCATTTGGACCAGAATCCATGCTCTACCTGATGACATACTCTCATCTTAACTTCGCGCGCTGCATTCTCAAGTCAGGTTTCCTCCTCACTTTGCTCAGCCTTTTCTATCTCAACACCCTGACTGAGGCCCAAACCGTCGGCCAAAAACCGGATTTGAAATTTCAGCGAATCTATGAAGGGCTGATCAGCAACCGTGTCTCGGCCGTTTATCAGGATAGTTTTGGCTATATGTGGTTTGGCACACATAGCGGCCTGCACCGTTATGATGGTATAGAATTTCACATTTACTCTACAAATTCCGACTCAACCAGTATCAATGATAATTTTATAGGCGCTATATACGAGGATTCGGAGGGCCGGTTATGGATCGGAACAGGAAACGGTATGGCCAGATATAACAGAAGCAGGGATAATTTTACCCGCTTTCAACTCCCCGCCGAGGGTCAGGTCCCCGCCGGAGAAACCAACATGATCAATTCCATTCTCGAAGATCAGGATGGCAGAATGTGGATTTCCGGCAGCAGTAAAGGATTATATTATTTTGACAGGGATCAACAGCAATTTTTTGCATTTGGAGAACTGGAAGATGTAACAGTCAATGAGATGGCTTCAGGCAACGGCAATACTCTATGGCTCGCTACTACTGACAATGGCCTGGGGAAAGTGAACATCACAACCGGAGAAGTGGAATTCTATCGGCAGGATCCGTCCGACCCCCGCTCAATTACTTCTTCTTTCGTCTTCAGGGTTGCGACCGACCAGGAAGGAGTTGTGTGGGCAGGTACGAGAAATTCAGGGCTTAACAAGCTGGTGATCGAAAACGGACAGCCGGTATTCGACCCTTACCTGCATGAACCCGGCAATCCCAATAGCCTCGGGAATAACAGTATCCATGCACTTCATGTGGATCCGTCAAACAACCTCTGGGTGGGGAACGATAATGGCGGTTTGCATCTGTTGAATAAAAACAACGATACTTTTTTCCGTTATGAGTCGGAGCCCGATGATCCGTTAAGTCTTTCCCATGATTCCATCTGGAGTATTTTTCACGATCGTGAGGGACGGTTATGGATCGGGACTGCACAATCCGGTATCAATGTACACGACCGGTTTCAGTCAAAATTCACACATTATTATCAATACTCGTCGAGCCAGAACAGTTTGAATAATAATATTATAAGAGATTTCCAGGAAAAAGAAGACGGGGATATCTGGATTGCCACGGACGGAGGAGGGCTGAATTTATTTAAAAGGGAGCAAAGAGTCTTTCAATCCTATCAAAACAACCCGGATGATCCGCAGTCCTTACGTTCCGATGCTGTCATCTCGCTGAATATAGACAACGAAGGGACTCTTTGGGTTGGCACGTGGGGAGGCGGGATGAATCTTCTGCTCGATGAAGAACGGGGTGTATTCGAGACGTTTAAAGAACGATTCAACATTAACGACTATCCGTTCAATCATGTTTTTGACGTACATTTTGATGATCCGTATATATGGTTGGCAGCTTTTGAAGAAGGACTATACCGATATAACAGAACCAGTGGAGTACTTCGCTTGTTTAATTCTAATCCGGATAACCCTGAAAGCCTGATTTCCAACTACGCCGTCAGAATTTTTGAGGACAGTATGAATAACCTTTGGATCGCCACCAATGAAGGATTAAGTCTGTTAAAAGAGGAGGATAAGGAAGAGGGAATTTTCAGGACCTTCTCTCATACATCTGACGATCCCCACAGTATTGCCGGCAATACGGTTAACCAGATTTTTGAAGACCGAAACCAAACGATTTGGGCTGTAACCACAAGCGGACTATCCAAATATGTGGGGGAGGAAGACCGGTTTGAGAACTATTACCAATCCGACGGCTTACCATCCAATGAGCTGAGATCCATAACAGAGGACGATGACGGAAATTTTTGGATCGGTTCCATTAGCGGCATCACTAAATTCGACCCTGCAAACAAAACATTTATCAACTACGATCAGAGTGACGGGCTTCAAGGCAATGAATTTTCACGCTACTCGGTTCATAAAACCCAAAAAGGGGAGCTGTTGTTCGGAGGCATGAACGGGTTTAATCTTTTCCACCCCGACGATATCAGAAATAATCCCAATACACCGGAAGTATATCTAACAGACCTGAAACTTTTTAACGAATCGGTAAATTTAAGCGATCCGGATTCCCCATTACAAAAGCAAATCTCCGTCACCGATACACTTACCCTTTCCTATCAGCAAAATGTCATTACGTTTGACTTTATCGCACTGAATTATACTCAACCCGAACATAATCAGTATGCTTATTGGATGGAAGGTTTTGAAGAGGATTGGAATTATGTAGGGGCCCAGCGGAATGCAACCTATACCAACCTCCGTCCAGGTGAATACGTCTTCCATGTTAAAGCTTCCAATAACGATGGAATCTGGAATGAAGAAGGCACCTCCCTGAGACTCATCGTTACACCTCCATTTTGGCAGACAAGCTGGTTTTATGTTTTATCCGCACTACTGATTACCGGGATCATCCTTACGATCTACCGCCTGAGGGTTCGCAGCATTCGCCAGCGAAACAAAATGCTTGAACGAGAAGTCGCCGAACGAACCGACGAATTGAAAAAAAAGAATATTGATCTGGAAAAAACCCTGAAGGAGTTGGAAGAGACCAAAGATGAGTTAGTGGAAAAAGCCCATAAAGCGGGTATGGCGGATATCGCCACCGGTGTCATTCACAATGTTGGCAACATACTGAATAGTGTGAATACCTCGGCTGAAATGATCAAGGAATCTGTAAAAAAATCAAATGTAGAAAAACTTTGTCAGGCCAATTCAATTCTCAGAAAACATATCGATGAGATGGAAGAGTTTATTTCCAACGATCCGAAAGGCATGAAACTGATGGAATATTATCTGGCATTGGAAGAACCGTTAAAGAACGAAATGAGTTACGTTTTGCAGCAGTCCGAACGATTGAGCGACAAGATTAATTTGATAAGCGAGGTGATTTCGGCCCAGCAAAGCCATGTAGGAGCGGACATACAGGCTGATCAGACTTCACTTCTGGAGATGATTGACAATGCCCTTACTTTGCTGGCCGGGTCTATCGAACGGCACGGTATTGTCATTGAAAAGGATTTACAGGCTACGGATCCGATTGTCACCCAACGTTCAAAACTGATCCATGTGCTTGTAAATATTTTCAAAAATGCAAAGGAAGCTATGGCTGATTACACAACAAATGAGAAAAATATTACCATAAAAACCTGGCAGGGCGAGAGCTATGTTTATCTCTCTGTTTCAGACAACGGGCCCGGAATCAAGCCGGAACATCTGGACAAAATTTTTACCCATGGATTTACGACCAAAAAGAACGGTCATGGATTCGGATTACACAACACAGCCAATTCCATGAATGAAATGGGTGGAAAAATTGAAGTTCAAAGTGAGGGAGAAGGGAAAGGAACAACATTTATCCTTTCGTTTCCTGTCCATCCGATATCCGCCGTTAAGAATCCCGCTTACGAGTGAATCCTGACCTTTCATCATCGCCTCCTTCCGGCGGATTGAATTTTGATTTATTTAAAAAGCCTGACGATCTTGAATCGTATTCCTTAAAACCGGAACCTCAGGTTTATCAAATGACCGGAATTTTCACATCCCCTGTATTCATCTGAAGCCTGATTTACGAACTGACGAATGAATAGAAATAAAAAGACAGAATGGACCTACAATTAGATAAACAACGTTTCATCATCTGCGGTGCCAGCAGCGGATTTGGAAAAGCTGTTGCCGAGACCCTGCTCCGGGAGGGAGCCCGCTGCATCGTCGTTGCCCGCAGGGGAGACAAACTCAGGGAAAACTTTGCAGAATTTAAAGACCGGGTGGAAATCATAGAGGCAGATATAACACATCCTTCCACACTGGATCGAATTGTCGAAATTGCAAAAACATCAACCCTGCACGGGGCTGTCATCAACGCCGGAGGCCCGCCGGCAGGCACACCCCTCGAAACCGACATGCAGCAGTGGGACGATGCCTACCAATTGGTGATGCGATGGAAAATCGATCTGTCCTTGCGGCTCACTCCCCTGCTAAAAGAAAACGGGTATGGCCGCCTGCTGTTTATAGAAAGCAAATCCGTGAAACAACCCATTCCGCTGCTCGTTTTGAGCAATTCGTTCAGGGCGGGAGTGATCGGATTTGCCAAATCACTTTCGATGGAAGTAGCAGGGGATGGAATCACCGTCAATGTCCTGGCACCCGGAGCCCATAACACTCCGGCGATTGAACGGGTAATCCAAAAAAACAGTGAACTGAATAAGATTTCTTACGAGGAAGCTAAAGCCCGAACGGTAAACTCCATCCCCGTCGGGAGGATGGGAGAAGCCGGCGAGATAGCAAGCCTGGCTGCCTGGCTTCTATCTCCCCACAGCGGTTACGTAACAGGACAGACGATCAGCCATGACGGTGGCTCCATATCAGGACTTTTCGGGTAGGAAGAGGAAAGCCACCTTCCGGCCGGCGAACGCCAGGCATACGAGACTCCAACTTCCAAACTCTTTTGATAGTATGACAGTCACACAGAAACAGATTACTCTTTCTCCAAAACCGCGGGGGTTTCACCTGGTCACAGATGAGATCCTGGATCAATTCCCCGAATTAAAAAATATCGGGGCAGGCGTGGCCCACTTTTTTATTCAGCATACCAGTGCAGGCCTGACAATCAATGAAAATGCCGACCCGTCGGTTCGCCGTGATTTTGAGACTCACTTCAACAGGATGGTTCCGGAAGACGTGTCCATGTATGAACACACTCTGGAAGGCTCGGACGATATGACCTCGCACATCAAAAGCTCCCTACTGGGTCACTCGCTCAGCATTCCCGTCCAACAGGGCAGGCTGGCCCTGGGTACGTGGCAGGGAATCTACTTATGCGAACACCGGAACCGGGGCGGGTCAAGAAAACTGATGGTCACTGTATTCGGAGAGAAAGCTTAGGAACCTATACACTTTCCTGCATAGGGTATATTCTGCAGAAAAGGGAGTCACCGTGTTTCAAGCTGCAGCGAAATATAAGGAGCGAATGGAATCTGATCGATTCTGCGGTGGGTGAATACATCGTAATAAAAGAAATTGGTATGATCATAGGTGTTAATAGCTCCCACTTCCAAATTCAACTGATAGGATGGAAATAATATAGATCGTTCGAGAGACAGATCCAGCCGGTGATAGGTAGGAGTTCGCCCCTGGAACGGCTTATCCAGTATGACGCGGGGAGTACCGAAGGATTGGCGAACATTTGGCAACTGCTCATCGAAATAGTGTACCTCATCAAAACCGATCGGTTGGGTAAAGGGAAGGCCGGTACCGAGCTGCCAGCGGAGGCCCACTGTATACTTTCCGAGTTCTACGCTGAGTAAGCCGTTTAGCTGGTGACGCCGGTCGTGAGAGGGATGATACTTTTGAACAGGTTCGCCGAACCAAATATTAAAATGATCCTGTGCTGCCTCGTATTCAATCCAGGAAAATCCATACCCGATAAACCCGTAAACCGGCAGCCGGTTATACTCCAGCCGGAAATCACTTCCATAAATGCGTCCATCCGCCAGTGCAAGATCCGTAGTAAATTGAGCAAGTGTATTCCATACCGCCACCGGCTGGTCGCTGATCCATTTATGATACCCTTCGAGGGAGATATGAAATCCGCCTCCCAGTGACTGCTGCCAGCCGGCCAGGGCATGAAGTGATTGAATCGGGGATTCATCCAGCGGGGGCGGCATCCAGGCAGTAAAAACCGAGCTGGCATCCCGGGTATCATTCAAACCGACCAGCGTCTGTGTATAGCGGCCGAAAGCAAGATTCAATTCGGCATCTTCCAGTCCCGGCGGCTCCCAGGACATTCTGAACCGGGGTTCCAGCGTCGGCGGAAAATTTTGACGGTAGAGAGTCAGAACCGTCCCCGGGTAGATTGTGACCGGGTCTCCAAGCGGGATGATCGCCTCTATATTGCCCCCTCCACTGAACATGTGGGTTCTCCCTTCCCTCGGAATTTGAAATTGTTCACTCATATCGAAATTCAACGTTTGCATACGAACAAACATCCCGTAATTAAACCTCGTGGGACCTATATAGCGTGTAAGGTTTACATCCAGATTAAACCGTGTAACCTTTGAAAAACGGTCCGGATCCTGGCTTTGTCCTACAGCATTCGAAACATGAGACAGGCCGGCATTCATATCAAAAAGCAAATCAGAGCCCGGAGGAAGAATCACACAGCGTCCGCCGAGTACGAAGTTGTTCCATTTAAAAACTTCACCCCTTTCGAAGTCCAATTGCCCGCGATCATAAGTTCGCATTGTCATGGCCGAGCAGCGTGTATCGTTCTCACCGTAGTGGCTTAGTTTGAGATACTGGCTCTCAAACCTGAGGGGTTGTTCCGAAGGCAAAAACCAGGGGCTTGTCTCTTCGATCAAAGAGCGCCGGACGGCCGCGATGATTGCCGATTCCCCCCTGGCGATGGGTGTTTCAAAAGTCACTTCTCCCAAAAAGGGGCTCACGGTAACCGAACCGCCGGGCTCATAGCGATCCCCGTCCCTCATTTTAACATCAATCACCGAAGAGATTCGTCCACTATATCTCGGTGCAAAACCTCCCGCATAAACATCCGCATCATTCACAAGATCGGATGGAAAAACCGAGAAGAAACCGAGAATATGAAACGGCTGGAAGATCATCGTTCCGTCCATCAGAACCATATTCCCGGTAGGAGTGCCTCCCCGGATAAAAAGCTGTCCCCCGCGGTCGCCCGCAGCCACAACACCGGGCAATGCCTGGAGATAGCTGGCCAGGTCGCCGCCACCGCCAGGGGTCGGTACCCTTCGGATATCCGCCGAGGTAACTCTTTGCCGCCCGGCCTGTACCCTGGCTGCTCCGCCGGACGGTGCAACGATCACCTCGTCAAGCTGCTCCTCGTCCGGTTCCAGCTCGATGCTGACCGTCCGGACTTCTTCGCTGCTCAGGGTCAGGGTATCTTCAAATGTATTATAACCGATAAAGCTGACACGAAAAGCATATTCACCCGGTTCCAGGTTAGTTACCTGGTAAAATCCGTTCTGATCCGTGGCCATCCCGCGAAAGTGATCCAATGAAAGTTCCCGCAAGGTAACATTTGCCCCTTCAAGAGGCTGGCCGGATGGCCGGTCAGTGATAATTCCCTGAACAGTAGTCTGTGCAAGGATTTCCCCCGCTGTCAAGACTATAGACAGGAGACCGGCTAATAGCAAAAGAATCGGGTATTTGTGCAAACCGGTTTCCATAAGATATGATTAATAGATTCAATTGCCGTACATAATCGTAAAGTCTCCCGATAACGTCAACTCTCCGTCCACAAGCTATTGAAGCAGACCGGTACAGCCTGACTCATCTTTCCTATTCCTGCTTCAGCAAGCGCAGTCCGTTGAAAACCACCAGAAGTGTACTTCCTTCATGCCCGACAACACCCAGGGGAAGCGGCAGTTGAAACAGAAATACAGAAGAAACCAGCAAGGCGATGACGGCCAGGCTGAAAGCGATATTTTGCCATACTACTTTTTGTGCTTTTCGGGCCAGTCGGATTACATAGGGCAGTTTCAGTAAATCATCCGACATCAAGACCACGTCTGCCGTTTCAAGTGCTACATCGGTTCCCACGGCCCCCATGGCAATCCCGAGATTGCTTGCAGCCAATGCCGGTGCGTCATTTACCCCATCGCCAACCATGGCGACCGGTTCCTTTTCAGACAGTGAACGAATCACTTCTACTTTTTGATCGGGCAGCAGTTCAGCATAATAACGTTCGATCTTCAACTGACGGGCAACATTCCTTGCCACATTTTCCGAGTCGCCGGTCAAGATAACCGGCCGGTCGATTCCAAGTTCCCTGAGTTGTTGCAGAGCCTCTGCAGCATCCCCTCTTATTTGATCGGCCAATGCAATGGCTCCCAGCAGGTGTTGATCTATGCTAATGAAAATGAGGGTTTTCCCTTCCTCTTCGAGGCCTGCAATACGTTGTTCGACTCCGTTTTCACCCATTGTGAATTCCCCGTCAAACATTTTCCTGTTCCCCACTTTCACAAATGATTGACCCACATTTGCGGTAACCCCCTTGCCGATCTCGGCTTTAACGGTTTCAGCCTGATTCAATTTCAGGCCCCTCCGGTCTGATTCTCTGACAATAGCAGCGGCCAAATGATGCTCCGAATGTTTTTCTGCAGATGCCGCATATTCCAACAAATCATCTTCACTTATATCAGGTTGATGCAGTGAGTCGAATAACACAATATCCGTTACCTCGGATTGCCCGGTCGTCAGGGTTCCCGTCTTGTCGAAGGCCATTGAAGAGATCCGGGCTGTTTCCTCAAGATGGACCCCTCCTTTAAAAAGAACCCCATTCCTGGCTGCGTTTGCAATGGCAGAGAGAATACTCGCCGGGGTGCTGATAATCAGTGCACAGGGAGAGGACACTACAAGGATGGTCATTGCCCTGTAAAAAGAAGGGTCGAACGGCTGATTCATAAGAAGTGTCGGGACGACTATCAGTCCGATTGTAAACAAAATGACTCCCAAAGCATACTTCGCCTCAAAATTATCAAGAAATCGCTGGGTCTGAGCTTTTTCAGACCTGGCTTGTTCAACCATGCGAACAATTTTTGCCAGTGTGGTATCTCCGGCCAGTTTGGTTACCTCGATATCAAGAACCCCGTTTTCATTTAGGGTGGCGGCAAAAACATCATCCCCTTCCTCTTTTGTGACGGGAGCACTCTCACCGGTAATCGTCGCCTGGTTTACCGAACTGACTCCTGATATTACCTGTCCGTCGATGGGGATTCGCTCACCGGGACGCACGACAATCGTATCCCCGATTTGCAGTGAATCTACCGGAACAAGTTCTTCCGACCCGTCATCCGATCTGCGAAGCGCTTCATCGGGACGCAATTTCATAATCGATTCAATTTCCCTTCTACTTCGGCCCATCGCATAATGTTCCAGAGTGTTGCTCCATGAAAACAGAAACAAAAGTACCGCCCCTTCCAGCCAGTTATCAATCACTGCAGCCCCCACAGCAGCCAGAATCATAAGGGTATCTACATTTAACTTTCCTTTCAGAAGAGCCTTCATACTCTCAATCGCACCAAAATATCCGCCTGACAAATAACTGATGATATAAAAAATCCGGGTGGTATCCCGACTCATTATATCAAAAAGACCGCCGAAAAAGCCAAACAGAAGTGCGATCGTGCAGATGACTGTCAATACAATTTCTACCTGATGGCCGGCGGTCATTTTGCGAAAAGCAGCCGTAAGTTTTTGCAGGAATCCGTTCATAATTAAAATATCGTACTATTTCGGCACAACCTCACATTCTACGAAGGCTTTGCAAAATCACTGCGTGTTCAAAAAATGAGCGTCTTTTTGCCCAATTTCCACATTATCGGGATTTTAAAATCCTCACATATGCATAATATGCTGTGGTTTTAAAATCGCTAACGCGTTCAAAAAATGAGCCCTCTGGCTTTGAACTTGAACAAAAATCTTGGTTTTGCAAAGCCTTCTCTACTTTAATTATTAGAGGGTCGAGCCAGTCTTTAGAAGCGCGATTACAGAAATCAACCTTGCCTTCCTGTTTCATAGACAGAATGGGAATGAATCCCTTCCCCCACCGGAAGTCGGCTCTCCCGGTATTGTATCCAATACCACGTTAAAATACAGGTTCATTCAAATAGATTTTTTCAGCTTGAGCATTCTCGTCCAC
>JBBDNC010000084.1:0-24772 GCA_040877875.1 Balneolaceae bacterium
TTTGAACGCGAAGCGCTCCGAGCGACAGCGATTCCCACGCAGTGATTTTGCAAAGGCTCCCGTTATTACTACCTGAGAGGCCAGGCCAAGGCCAAATTAAATTTTGTTGTACTCAACCATTTCAATCAATAAGCAAGAATGGATAAAGCCAAAGCCATCTTCAACTGGAGCGGGGGAAAGGATTCTTCCATCTGTCTGCATAAAACCTTGCAGTCGGATGAATATGAAGTCTCCTGTTTCCTTCACCAGGGGAGAAGTGGTTTATCGCAAATATACTCCACCGGACCGGGACGAGGAGGAATCCGGCGGGTATACCTGTGGCGGGGATCCATCCCGCCAACTTACAACCGGTTTTTGGTATTGTGACCTCTTGCCGGAGGGTGTGTCATAAATGTCAGTAACTTTTTGTAACATAAATCGTCATACTTTTAACAAGAGTCAGCCGGCTCAGGTGATTCTCTACAGGGCATGGGAAAATGCAGCGGAATATGAATGATTCAGATCAAACTCAATCTGAGTTTCAGTTAATTGAGGAGATTTTAAACGGCAACAGAGAGGGGTATCGTAAATTTGTTGATCGTTATTCACCGATGGTCTTTCACGTGGTACGTAAATTTGAAAAGGATGAAGAAGAGGTGAAGGAACTTGCTCAGCAGATATTTGTAAAAGCATATGAAAAACTGGAGTCCTTTAACCGGCAATCGAAATTTTCATCCTGGCTCTACAGCCTGGCCTCGAATCAATGCCGCGATTATGTTAAAAATGTCAGATATGGCAATCAGCGTTTCAGCGAGATGGAAGAGGATTATCTGGAGAATCGAATGATCGATCCGGATACCACACCCTATCAGGATTTGGAGAATTCGGAGTGGAAAAAGCTGTTGAAACAGGCTCTGGGTGATCTGGGCGGGGACTATTCAGAACCGTTTTTAATGAAATACAGGGATGGGATGAGTTATAAAGCCATGTCGGAAAGAATGGGAGTGGGTGTGAGTGCCCTGAAAGTGCGTGTTCACCGAGCACGAAAGGAATTGAAAACGTTAATTGAAAAGCAGATGTAGCGATGAGTGATCAAGTCAGAAAAGAGGAGTTATTCCGCAAATTCCTGGACGGGGATTTGGAGGGTGAAGAAGAACGCGAGGTCTTACATATGATCGCCGACGATGAGGAGATGCGGGAGATGCTCCAATTTGAGAGAGCCCTTTATCAGACAGCCGGCAAAGAGATAGAGCCGGAGAGTTTTGCTGTGCCTGAAGGATTTACCGACCAGGTGATGAATAAAATTTATGCCGTTGAATCAGATGCTGCCGGCCGGGAAACGGAAGGGGCCGGACAGGAAATACTTGATGACCCGTCGACAGGTACATTTCAAAAGATACTGAAACCCTTGATCACTCCACGACAAGTCAAACTGCGCCCTGTTTTTGCTTTAGCTGCTGTATTGCTATTGGCTCTCCTGATGGCCGTTCCCTACATTCAGCAACAGGATCAGGAAATGATTGTTGAATCGGAATTTACAGGCCCGTCGGCAGAGAGGGTTGCCGAACAGGAACAGGAAATCTGGATACGTTTTGTCTATTTTGATGAGGAGGCTGAATCGGTGGCAGTTGCCGGAGATTTTAGTGACTGGGATCCTATTTCTCTCAACAGGGAGATTGTTGACGGGTTGCCGGTTTGGACCGGGTTGATATCGGTACCCCGGGGGGAGCAACGGTACATGTTTGTAAAAGACGGGGAGGAATGGGTTACGGATCCCCTGGCACAAGTTCAGCGGGATGATGGATTCGGAAATAAAAATGCTGTCATAAATCTATGAAAACATGGATGATTTGTATGCTTAGTATGTGCTTCATACCGGCTACTGTTTATTCACAGGATTGGCAGGGACTGCTGATGATTGATTCACGTGCAGGATATTCTACCAATACGGTTTTGAATCCGTTTAATGGAACCTGGGATCGGACAGCGAGTTCCGGATTTGGACTGATTGTACCGATGGGCCAGCTGCAAATGCTTGGTGACCGGGTGTCAGCCGATCTGACAGCAGGGGGAATATACGGACCCTATTTTGATGAGAAAGAGGCCTTGCACGGCGGGTTCGGGCTTTTAAATGTGAGGTACAGGTTTAATTCCACGTTTTCAGCCGGCATAGAATCAGGGGGGAGCACCTTAATGAACGGGATCAACCGGCAATTGCTTTGGGCCCAGCCGGTGATCTCGTGGTCTCCGACTTTGTTTTCCCAGGTAAGATTGAAGGCCGGGTCTACTTTTCAGAAACAGGAAATTAAAACTGAGGAAGAGTTATTTACAGACCAGCGGCGATTTGATCAGTATGGAATTGAGTTTGAAACCTGGCCCGGATTTAACTGGCAAATCCGGGCCGGACTGTATGGAAATATGGATCGTCCGTCCGAAAATCTGAGCCTGCAATTACAAACAGATTATTTACCGGATCCAAAAGTGAGGATAGGGTTGAGAATTCATGCAGACCGGTATCAGTTTACACAAACTGTTGAGGGTACGGATGGAACAGGAGGCTCTCCTGTTGGCACGCCCGGCGGATCGTTTGTCGGCGGATCAGACAGCGGTACGACGGGGACTTTGGATGAAACGGACAGAATTTTAAGAACGGGGGTGACTCTGCAATATCAGTTACACCGTTCCTTGTCCGTCATGATGAGTGCGGACCGGATGAATTTTCATTCTTCCATGAGAGAGGAATCCCTTCATGATTATCAGCTCTCAGCCGGAATTCGTTATTCTTTCCGTCCCAGGTTTGGCAACCGGGCCCATGCGGAGCCGGAGTGGCGGCAAAACGGCGGACAAACCCTCACTCTCAGGCTCAATTATTCCGGGGAGGGGCAATTGTATATCACCGGAGATTTTAATGATTGGGATCGTCCCGGTATTCCACTGACCCGGCAGTCTTCCGGACGATATGTTGTACAGCTATCACTGAATCCCGGAGCCTATGAATATAAAATTCTATTGATTGAAGGAAATGAAGAGCGATGGATTGAACTCTCCGACGAGACTTATACCGTTCGGGATGGTTTTGGCGGAGTTAACGGAATGGTTTTTATTGACTAATGGAGAAAGATATGAAATGGAGAAAAATACATATTAGACTGAGCAAGCAACTTTTAATCTTGATGGCTCTGTTCATGATTCCGGTTGCCGGGCTGACCCAGGATCGATCCCTGGCAGAGCTAATCCGGCAGGCAAGAGCTGCGGGAATTGAACAAGCTCAATTGGATCATCTTCAGGATCGGGCTGCTACCCGTGGCATCAGTGATGAAGAGCTCATATCGATTATTGAGCCGTCGGTCGCACTAGCCGAGAAAAATCTTCCGAGTGATTTGATTTTTCAAAAAGCCCTGGAGGGGATGTCGAAGGGGGTATCGGCCCAACAGATGATCCCGGTTTTACAAAATATTCAACAGAGTACGGAATCGGTTGTTCCGGTTATTGACTCCTGGATGGAAAGGGGAGAAGTCGATGAAATGTTGACCCGTTCGGGCGAGCGTTTTGACCGCGAGATGCTTCGAAATGAAATGTTGAAAGTAAGTGCAAAGGCGGTTTCTCAACAGGTCGGGCTGAATTTGGTACAGGATATTCTGAATACCCTCACCGAGCAGGGAGTTATTCCAACGACCAAGCCCTCGAGTGTTATTGCCGGGATTGGTATCACACCCGATCTGCCTGAGGTCGCCGAGCGGCCGGAAGCTGTCCGGGGGATTGTTGTCAGGGCTATTCAAAGTGGATTTTCAGCGGCTGAAATTCAAAATTTGCCGGGTGCCATGAACGTGGCCCAACGCAGAAGCCAAATGCCTGCCTCGGCTGTCCTCGAAGGTGTTTCGCAACAGCTTCAACGGGAACTTCCTGCTTCTCAGATCCTGCAGAATCTGTTTAACGGGAATGTGGGGGGTGGCCCGCCTGGCCGCACTCCGCCGGGGCTGGATAATCGACCGGGACAGGAGGGTCCGCCGGACGGGGTCGGCCCCCCCGATGGAACGGGCCTTCCGGATAACAGCGGAGGCGGCTGATCTTGACACAACACGGGTCCGACAGACTCCTGATTGACAATAATAGGTGACAGGTTTTGTGTTAATTCATTAGGTTGTTATAGGTTATCAGTTGAACCATCGGTCATAAATCTACTCACCCAATGGTATGACATCCTATCGAGAAATAGCGGTTTCACTGATTTGGAGTCTGTTTCTTGTACTGTGTTTTCAGATGACTCTGAATGCACAGAATGGAAACCGGGAAGAGAGCGGTGGATATCTTGAAGGCGAGTTATTGGATCGGGCCAGGAAATTTGCCACCGAGGAATATAACCGGGCTGTAAAATTTGGAGCGGAAGCCCGGGAGATCCAGCCTCCTTCCAATCGTAAATCCTATTACATTCGAATGCATGAGGCCCTCGAGGGTGCCGTGCAGCTCTTTGAAGCCATGGAAGAGAAACCGGAAGCCTATCAACAGATCCCGGTTCTTGTGACAAAATTGTGGGCGGAAGAATATAATGCAGGAGTGGAAATCCTGACAGACGAGGAGGTTCGTCACACTGCTGAAATTCCGGCCGAGAGGGCAAAGGCTCATTTGGAAAATGCGATCACCATTCAGCCGGACAGTGCAATTACCTATGTGGCACTTTCTTCTCTTTTATTACGTCAATTCGAAGATACCACAGGGGCCATCACAGCTTACGAACAAGCATTGGCCCGCATGGAGCAACCGGAAACCGGGGATTTCACGGAACTCCTTGAACTGTATTTTATGCAGAACCGGTATGAGGAAGTCATTCATCGGGCCAGGGACGCGAGGGAAGTCTATCCGAAGGAGGTGACATTTATTCAATACCTTGCGGATGCTTATCTGCAACTCGGGGAGAGCGAATCTGTAATGACTCTGATACGTGAACTGATCGAAAAGGAACCCGATAATCCACGATATTACTTTATTTTGGGGAGCCTGAGCCACGAGCTTTCCCTGCAATTTCATGAAGAAGCCCGGACGGCCCGTCAGCGAATCGAGAGATTGGAAGACCGGTTGCAGCCATCGGACGATTTTGAACGCCGGGACCTCCGGCAGCGGATAGACAGTTTGCGGGTGGAAGCTGAGAAGAAAGAAAAGGAAGAAGAGAGACTTCTGGAAACGGCTATGAAAGAGTTGGCAATTGCCGGTGAACTCGATCCGGAGAATGAGGAAGTATTTCGAAGACTTGGTGTAATGTATCAGAACAAAGCTGTAGAGTTTTTTGAAATGCGTGACAATGCAAAAGGGCAGGCACAGGCGATGGGATATGACGAAAGGGCTATAACGACTCTGACCCTGGCGATGGAGAATTACGAAAAAGCAGCCGGATTAAATCCCGGGAATGTGAAATATTGGGAAATCCTGTCCGGGATATACTCCGAGTTGGGAATGATTCGCAAAGCCGAACAGGCTTTGGATAAAATCGAGGATTGAATGGAGCCTGGTACAGGATCCTCGCCTTTGGCGGCAGGGCGCTGCCTTACTTCTGACATTTCCTCGTGACAATCATTCAGGTTCAACGGATTCCCGGACAACAAAAAGGAGTGAATTCTTCCGGGTGGGGCCTGTCAGTCCTGATTTCGGAAGATGGTGCCGTTGCTGCCTACTACAAATACATGTTCCCGAAGGCCCCAGATACCGGCCAGATTCTGTTTCAAGAAATTGCCTTCCCGACTCCAGTCCGATCCGTTGAATCGTACGATGGTTCCATCCACCCCAACCGCAAAGATATTATTATCCGCATTCCCCCAAATCCCGTAAAGGCCCTTATCCGTCACACTTCTTATGGTCATGTCCTTCCAGTCGGTTCCATCGAAATGGAGAATCGTTCCATCCGAACCGGTCGCATATACGTTTTCACCGGATCTTCCCCATACGCTATAAAGAGGGGCTTTATCGGAGGCTATGATTTCCCAATCCGACCCGTCATAGTACAGGATTTTCCCCTCACGACCCACGGCAAATACGTCCTCCGCCGAACTGCCCCAGACATCCTGGAGTTGTTGTACACCGGGAGTTGTCATTTCATTCCAGGCGGTACCGTTATAGTGCAAAATTGAACCTCCTTCGCTCACAATGAAGATGTTATCCTCTGCACTCCCCCAGATACTATTGAGGTTTTGATCTGACGGCTTCTCCATCTTTTCCCACTCCAAACCATTGCCATTATAATGCAAAAGGGTTCCTACCGATCCTATGGCGAAGATATTATTTTCGGAACTTCCCCAAATATCCGTAAGGGTTACGGTTACACCGCTTTTCATCTCACTCCATTTCGATCCGTCATAGTGCAGTATAACCCCGTTCGTTCCCACGGTAAAGACATTATTCCGGGCACTTCCCCACACAGCGTTATAGTCTTCTTTTGGCCAGGGAAAGTCTGTAACAAGGCTGGAAGATTCTCCCGCTTCCTGCCCGAGGTCGGTGCAGGCCGGGAAAATTCCGATGAGGAAAATAAACCCCACCAGGATGCTCCCGGTTATGGATTCAGGGATCTGTAAATTGTCGGACTTGAATGGTTCCATCCTGCTTAATTATTCGCTGCGCTGACCCAATTGCCGGTCCATCATCAGTAATGCAGCCCCCTGGTCGCCGGCGAGTTTCAATTGTTCAATAATATCCTGAACCGTATTCTCTTCCTCCACCTGTTCCTCGATGAACCAGTGCAGCATGACCTGGGCGGGATAATCATTCGTATCCAGCGCCGTTTCATAAAGTTTGTGAATGAGTTGGGTCACCTTCTGTTCATTTTTCAGGGCTTTTTGAAACAGTTCAATCGGTGAACCGAAGGATTTCGAGGGCTTTTCGATCGGAAGTAGCTCTACCTCCGCTCCTCTCTCGTGCAGGAAATCATAGAATTTCATTGCATGTTCATATTCTTCCTTGCTTTGGCTCTTCATCCAGCTTGCGAATCCATTTAGATTAATCGATTCACAATGGGAAGCCATTGACAGGTACAAATAAGCCGAATCAAGTTCGTATTTGATCTGTTCGTTGAGTGCTTTATTGATTTTTTCACCAGCCATAACAGTTTTCCTCCTTATAGGTTGATTCATAATATGATGGACATCTATCCCAACAGTAACGATCCTTCTCCATTTTTACAATCAGGATTCATTCCCCGGCCCGGTATAAACACCGGGATCCATATCAAAACTGAAAATTATTTTCAGCCGGGGTTTGAAAGGATCGTTAACCGTTAACGGATTTAGTGCTGATTTCGTTGCAATTCCACGGATATCAGGAGTCAATTTTTTCAAATTCCGCCCTGAAATAGGTAAAGTACAAATCCGTCCTTCCTTCGAAGCCGGAACGGGTCCCGAAGAGGAGCCAGGCACGGCCATCGATGTCTGTGGTCACAGTGCCGTGTGCGGCATCACTAACAAGTTCCTTGATTTCGAATTCCGGGCCTTCCTCACAATCCCTTGAATTTGCGATATCTCCCAGAATGGCGTTAGGGTACCATTCGGGAGAATCGTTTTGCTGCTGGAGATTCAGCCTGTAATATTCATTCGGTTCTTCCTCTATGACAGCTTCAGGTTTGAGGTCGCTTGCTGCGGCAATGACTTTCACAGCTTCTCCCGGCGGTCCTCCAACACCCACGCAATTGGAAGGTGCTGAGGTTGCAAAACGAACGGTATAGCTTGTTTGATAAGAAGTATTCGGTTCAAGTCCGTCTACCTGGCGCCGGAAAAGCATTTTTACATCGCCGCTGTGATTGACTGCCCGGATATAATGCGCCGAAGTTGTCGTGTCGAGGGGTTCGGGCAAGGCACGGTAATCCGCATGGAGTTTCATTTTTTCACCCCAGTCTACATTGTAATCCGAGAAGAACGCCTCCCACCCATGATCCGACTCATTGAAATCATATTGGAATACGGAAGATGCGGCAGAGTCATGGCTATCCAGCGTATCACAGCTCAGGATAAAAAACGGGATGAACAGGAACAAGAGTAGCTTGAATCTTCTGTTGATTGCCTCTCTTTGGCAAGATGAAACAGTTTGAAAAGGTTGATAGTTGTGTTTATGCATCGCGTGTTTTTCGTTTCATTTTCAGGTTTCAATTGGCACGTTCATTTGCATTACATAAGAGTGACGGGAGGTAACTATTTGGCTGAAGATTTTTTTGGATCTTCTCGGAAGGGAAAGCTTCTGAAAGTTAACACGACTGAAATCATTTTTCATGTTCGGGTGTGATGAATCTATCGATTGCCGGAATCGATCGTCAGAATCTTCGGGGTACAGGATTCTCATAACGTATTCAAAGATTATTTCTTGCAGAAAAATGAAACCGGTTTTGGAAAGAGTCAGGTATTCGATTGTATAGGAGAAAATCGGGAAGTGTCAGAAAGATTCCGGTTTCCCGATTTTGTTTTGTGATACGTCACGGCATCGCTGACATCAAAGAAAAAATGCTCTTCTCCCACCAAAGTGGTAATTCCCGAGGTTTTCAATTTGTCCCGAACCGGGCCGATGGCACCGGCTATATAAAATCCAATTCGTCTGACCTGTAAATCCTGTATCAGGTTTTCAACGGTATGGATTCCCGTTGAATCGATGCTGTTGATCGCCGATGCATCGAGGATGACCACTTCAAGTTTTTCACCTTTTTTACCGGCAAGTTTATTGATTCGATTTAGAAAATGTTCTGTATTGGCAAAATAGAGGGGGGCGTCAAATCTGAATATCAACACTTCTTCTGTCACCTCTGCTTTCGGGTAGCGACCTATATTTCTGAAATTATCAGTGTCGCCGAGTTGTCCCAATACAGTACTGTGGGGTCGTGTACTGCCGTAAATGACAATGACAAGTGAAAGAATTACACCTATTGCGATTCCTTCTTCAATTCCGAGGGTAAGGGTTGCAATAAATGTAACCGAGAGCATGGCCAGGTCTTTCCGGTCAGTCTTCCAGAGCCGGATCATTGTTTTGACGTCAAACAGGCCGGCAACTGCAATCATTATAATAGCAGCCAGGACGGCACCGGGCAGATAATAGAAGAGGGGGGTAAGAAAGAGTACAGTGAGTGCAATCATCCCTGCAGTGATGATCGAGGCCATTCCCGTTCGTGCGCCAGCCTGGTCATTGACGGCCGACCGCGAAAAGCCTCCCGTAACGGGAAAAGACTGAAACAGGAAGCCGCCGATATTGGCAGCGCCAAGGGCAACTAGTTCCTGGTTGGCGTTTACCGGATAACCGTGTTTGTTGGCGATGACCTTTGCAACGGCATACGACTCCATATAACTTACCAGCGAGATGATGAGAACGGTTGGCAGGATTTGCCGAAGATCTGCCCATGTGAAGTCCTGCCATTCCGGGGCGGGGAGTCCGCGGGGAATCTCGCCGATAATGGAGACACCGGCGGAATTTAATTGAAAGAAGGCTGTAATGAGAGTTCCAGCCGCTACGACGATCAAGGCGGAGGGAAACGTCCGCTTCCACTTTCGGATCCATAATATCGTCCCTATGGATCCCAGGCCGATCAAAGAAGTGTACGGGTTGATTTCATCGATATTCCGGAAGGCCCCGGTTACAACTTCGTGGATATAATTGGTTTGGGGCAGGTCAATTCCCAAAAGATTGCGGACCTGGCTGGCGGCGATGATCAAGGCTGCAGCGGATGTAAAACCACTCAGGACGGGATGTGACAGGAAATTAACGAGAAAGCCCATTCTCAGGACACCCATCAGAAACTGGACGAGGCCCACTCCGAGAGCTGTTAGTATAGCCAGCCGGATGAAGCGGTCGCTCCCCACTTCGGCAAATTCACCGATCCCTGCCACGACTAACAGGGCGACCATGGCTACAGGCCCAACAGCAAGTTGACGGGAAGTACCGAGGCCTGCATAGATTATCAGGGGGACAATGGAGGCATACAAGCCATATACCGGAGGCATTCCGGCAAGCACTGCGTAGGCCATTCCCTGGGGGATCAGCATGATGGCTACGGTGAGCCCCGCATTTAAATCTCCCTTGAAATGGTCCGTCGTGTAGGAACGGATCCAGTCAAGAATAGGAATAAAGGAATGGACGTCAGAGGGTTTGGACATCGAGTTTGAGATTTAAAGAGAGTCACGACAGCAGCAATCCGGGTGAACTCACCTTACACGGTTGCAGAGGATGGAGTTGTGATATTATCCTGAGAGCGGGGATTGAATTCATCATCGATCTGAATCAGTCGATATCCGTGTCGTTTAAGAAAGGCTGCCGCCACAGCGGAACGGGCGCCTGTTTGACAGTGCACCAGCCATGTTTTGTCGCCCGGCAGCTTATGCAGATTCTCTGCCAGTCGTGTATGGGCAATGTTCAATGCCTTCGGGAGGTGTCCCTGTTCGAATTCGGATGATTTTCGAACATCCAGAACCGCATACTTCTCGTCATTTTGATAAGCCTCAACAGTTTCGAAATCTGCAACTTTCAACTGCTCGAGTGCTCCTCCCTGATCCCCATACTTCTGCAGATCCACCGGTGTTATGAATCCGGCTATATGATCCAGTCCGATTCTAATCAGGTCGGTTATGGCCTCTTTCAGGCGGTTCTCTTCCACAATTAAATAAATCGTTTCATTTTCGGTGATATAGGATCCGGCAACCGTATTGAATTGTTTGTTCAGGGGAGAGAGCAGTGAGCCGGGAAGGTGGCCACCGGAGTACTCCTGTCGTGACCGCGTATCCAGCAGGACAACATCCGTATTCCCGGAGATGTCCGTAAGTTCTTCCGGAGTCAGCCGTTCAGGCTGCGGTATACCGTCCAGTAATTTCGGGCCCCTCTTATTCTCCCGTTTCATCCGTGCAAAATAGAGAGGGGGCTCAGGTTGTCCGTCGAGAATAAATTTTACAAAATTATCTTCGCTCTCCGAAGCTTTGATCGAAGGATTGGTTCTCAGTTCATATCCAACGGTACTTTCAGGAATGGCTCCCAGTGCTTTTCCGCAGGCGCTTCCGGCACCGTGTCCGGGCCATACTTGCAGGTATTCCGGCAATTGCCTGAAATTTTCTACCGAATGGAAGAGCGTCCTGGCTGAAGGTACCATGATACCGGCCTGACCGGCGGCTGATTCAAGCAAGTCGGGCCGGCCCACATCCCCGACAAATACAAAGTCGCCGGTGACGATCCCTATCGGCTCTTCAGAAGCTGCACCATCGGTGATAAAATAACTCAGATGTTCCGGGGTATGGCCGGGAGTATGCCACACCTTGAACTTGATATTGCCAATTTCGAATTTATCCCCGTCTTTCAGGGTTAGATAGTCGTACTTGCTATTGATCAGCCATTCATACTTCCAGTCCGGCCCTCCCTCGTCAGAGGCATAAACTTTCACTCCCCTCTCGGCAAATTCTCTCAGGCCTGAGAGATAGTCGGCATGAATATGCGTATCGGCTGCAGCTACGATCGTGAGGTTTTCCTGTTCAGCTTCCCGGATATAGGTATCAATATCCCGCATCGGATCGATGATCAGGGCTGTTCCGTTTGCCTGGCATCCGACCAGGTATGAGTACTGGGCTAATTTATTATCAAAAATTTGTTTAAAGTACATGGCAGTTTCCTTGTGTTCATTTTAACCACCTGGATAAAGGAACGGCACCTTTATAGATTGATTAAGAGCCGTTTACGATGATGGATAAACCGGTTTACTATTCGTGTCGTGTCAACCATACTCTTACGGGGCTCCAACGGCTGGCGGAATCTCTTCGACAACCCCATATCGCAGGGTTGACATGACATTAGAAACGACATTATAGAAATAAAAAGGACCTCTACGAAATGCTGCTTGAACGTGCATCGGATGCATCCAGGTTTAACCAGGGATGTACCCTTGAAAGAGATCACCCCGGATTGTAATCAAAACAGGTAAAATCGTACCCGGAGTCTGTCGGAGGGGAGCTCAGAAATTCTCCCGGAAAAGTTTCCCTGCTTTTGCCGCCCAGACAAAATCACTTTCAGACAGCCCGTCAATCGCGTGGGTATAAACTTTCAGCTTTACCTGTCCCCACGTCAGATAGATTTCCGGGTGATGGCCCTGTTCTTCCGACATTTCTCCTACCTGGTTGACATAGTCGAGAGCTTCTACGAAATTTTCAAATTCAAACTCCCGTTTCAGATGGTGTTCCTCTTCTACTTTCCAGGGCCCGTCGAGTTGATCGTGAAGCTTTTGCAGTTCTTTCCCTTTCAGAACGGGGGTATCACCCCGGCAGGGGACGCATTGTTGTTCAGCCAGTTCTTCCATGATTGTTAATCCCTGTATTTTTTACTTTGCTTTTTCGTTCACAATCCGGGTTTTGTCCAGTTCACAAACACGGATAGTCAGTCAATGTAACACGTTTATCCCCGTATGGCATTCCATAATCACCAAGGTAATTAATTATTCAAAAGTATTAACATTAACCAACACTATTGCTATTATCAGGTACTCTTTGAAATAGACAGCAGGTCCCGTTTCAGCCTGTTATGAACGATTCAGGAATGGATAAAGACTTTGGAAAGTTATGAATGCTTATGTTGAGTGAAAAAACTATGATTCAGGATTTGGGAGAGTCAGTCGAAAACTCCGGGAAAAGCCACTCTTCTTCTTTTCTTCTTGCGGCAGATCATCTTGCCGTTGGTTTTTTGAGTCTTTCAGGGCTGTTACTTCTGACCTTTGCGGTTTCGGAAACCGTCTATTTGAAATTCGGTCTTGGAAACCTGGCAGGGGCCTGGCTGATCTGGCAGGGAGCGAAGCGTACTCCGGGGACCTGGCTTGCCGGGCTTTTCCGAATTGTATATCCGCTGGCTGTGATTAGTGTAACCCATCTGGAAGTCGAATTATTTATCCATATGATCTATGGAGCTGATTTCACATTTGATGCTCTGATCAGCGGTTGGGATAACTTCTTGTTTGGTATGAACCCTCACCTGCACTTCCATACCGTTTTGACTCAATGGTACTGGGTTGAGCTCATGCATCTGTTCTATCTAAACTATTATTTTTTATTAATCGGCAGTATCACATGGGTATATCTGAAACGGAATGATGATTTTGCCCATTTTGTATTTGTCTATTTGGGGATTTTTTTAACCTTTGTGGTCATCTACAGTTTTTTCCCCGTCGTAGGTCCGGTTTCCGAGAGGGGTGGAATTTTTCCGGAAACAGGTTGGTTGACAAACCTGGTCGATTTTCTTTTTTTTATCGGGGCACCGGATGGCGCAGCGTTTCCCAGTTCACATGTCGGGCAAAGTGTGGGAATTTACCTGCTTCTCCAACCCATTCACAGATATGCAAAAACCGGTATCCGGCTGGTGATTCTGGGGATCGGGATCTCCATGATTTATGTGTTTATCCACTATGCTATTGATGCCATTGCAGGTTTTTTTGCCGGGTGGTTACTGTATCATCTCTGGAATCGGTTCTATCATTATTTAAAAACTTGAGGAAGCCTTGAAATTCAGAATTTCACGAGCGAAGGTGAATGGATTCGCGAGCTGGAGCATACTTAAATACGGGCGGGTATCCGAAAAACAGACAGATGATTAGGAATTTTAGTTTATTAACTGCTATTTTCACATGAAATTAAAACCTGGAACTGTAATTGCGATTTAATCCATCTACCGGCCGCGAATTTGCACAGGCTTGTGTGGTAAAGTCTACCGAGCCGTAAGGTATGGACAGTTGTTGCGAGAAGTAGTCGTGGGAACAGCCGCTGCCGGACATTTGAAACTGAATATGAAAAAAGAACTATTTTCGTTATCGGATAAAACTGCCGTGATCACGGGTGCGGCCAAGGGGATTGGCCGGAGTATAGCCATGCTATTTGCAGAGCGCGGGGCTGATGTGCATATTCTCGACCTGGATGAAGAAGGGGCTGAGGCGACGGTTGACGAGATTCATCAAAATAAGGGGAAAGCCTTTTTCTATAAAGCCAATGTAGCCCGTCAGGAGGATGTCCACAGGGCGTTTGAAGACATTTTTCAGCATCACGGCCGGTTGAATATCCTGGTCAATAATGCCGGGATTGCTCATATTGGCAATGTTGAAGAGACGGCCGAAGAGGACTTTGACCGGATTTTTTCAGTCAATGTTAAAGGCGTTTACAACTGCCTGCTTGCCGGCGTGGGAAAAATGAAACAAAGCGGGGGCGGGGTGATATTGAATATGGCTTCTGTCGCCTCCTATTTGGGGATTTCCGACCGGTTTGCGTATTCAGCGAGCAAAGGGGCGGTATTGACGATGACGTACTCGGTGGCCAAAGATTATGTGGAGGACAATATCCGATGCAATGCGATCTCCCCGGCCCGGGTGCACACGCCTTTTGTCGATGGATATTTAAAGCAGAACTATCCGGGACGGGAACAGGAAATGTTTGAACAACTTTCAGCCACCCAGCCGATCGGTCGGATGGGCAAACCGGAAGAGATTGCATCTCTTGCCTTGTATTTATGCTCGGACGACGCAGCGTTTATTACGGGCTCGAATTATCCGATCGACGGCGGGTTTACGACGCTGAATACTTGAATTCAGGACAAACAGATATCCGCCGTTGGGAAGTTCCGGGCTTGCTATCCAGTCAGGCGCTGGAGGGTGAAGGGATGTTTTTTGAATTTCTTCCATGCCCAAACGCGGTATGCCGCGCGGGATCAGCACGTTACAGTATAAATAATCTAACAACCTGAATTGAGGGCGGTTTAAAAACGCACCCGATTCTATCACTTAAAAAAACAGTTTTACAACTTATGAAATTAATTCGCTTTGGAATTCCCGGCCAGGAGAAACCCGGTGTCGTTTTACCGGACGGTAAACGAATCGACGTCAGTGCTTTCGGTGAAGATTTTGACAGTGCCTTTTTCGCCTCGGACGGTTTATCGCGACTGCAATCCTGGCTGGATTCACATGCTGCCTCAGCCCCGGAAATAGAGGAAATGGCTCGTCTGGCCGCCCCGGTTGCCCGCCCCGGCAAGCTTGTTTGTATCGGGCTGAACTATGAAGATCATGCCCGGGAAGGGGGAATGGACCTGCCGGAAGAACCCATACTGTTTTTCAAGGCGACCTCATCGATAGTCGGCCCGTTTGACGATGTGATCATTCCGAAAAACAGTACCAAAACAGACTGGGAAGTCGAACTGGCTGTGATCATCGGTAAGAAAGCATCGTACGTATCGAAATCGGAGGCGATGGAGTATGTGGCCGGATATTGTGTTCATAATGATGTAAGTGAACGGGAATTTCAGCTTGAGCGGGGAGGTCAGTGGGTGAAAGGCAAAAGCTGTGATACCTTTGCACCGCTGGGCCCGTATTTGACGACAGCAGATGAGGTGGAGGATGTTCATCATTTAAAACTTTGGCTGAAAGTGAACGGGGAGATCAAGCAGGACGGAAATACCTCGGATTTGATTTTTAATATCCCTTACCTGGTCAGTTATATTTCACAATTCATGACCCTTCATCCCGGGGATATTATATCTACGGGAACCCCTGCAGGAGTAGGGCTTGGGTTTGACCCTCCCCAGTATTTGAAACCGGGAGATCTCGTGGAACTGGGCATTGAGGGACTGGGAGAAGCCCGTCAGCATTTGAAAGAATATCATCCATCATAACAAAAACCGGAAAAGATGTTATTTGAAAACAAAACGATCCTGGTAACGGGAGGCGCCAAGGGTATCGGGGCCGGCTGTGTGAAGGTTTTTCACCGGGAACAGGCAAATGTAGTGATTCTGGATATGGATGAGGAAGCCGGACAGGCGCTTCGTGAGGATCTCGGTGAGCGTACCCTGTTTGTGAAATGTGATGTCTCGAAGGAGACGGACGTGCGACGAGCCGTTGAACAGGCGGTGGAGGAGTTCGGCGGGCTCGATGTGCTGGTCAACAATGCCGGGATCCTGCAGTATTCAACGGTCACCGATACGTCTGAAGAAAACTGGGACAGGGTGATGGATATTAATGTGAAGGGGGCTTTTTTCTGTGCCAAACACGCTATTCCGCATATGCAAGCCGGGGGATCGGGGGTGGTGGTCAATATGTCGAGTGTCCAGGCTTTTGTCACCCAGGAGAACGTTGCTGCATATGTTACATCGAAATCCGCCCTGATCGGGTTGACGCGGAGTATTGCCGTGGATTATGCTCCGGAGATTCGCAGTGTGGCGATCTGTCCGGGCGGAGTGGACACTCCGTTGAACCGGGAAGCATTCCGGCAATCTCCCGATCCGGAGGCGGTCCGGCAGGAAACCATTGACCTGCACCTGGTGGGGCGAATGGCCGATCCGGAAGAGATCGGGGAACTGGTTGCCTTTGTGGCAAGCCGTAAGGGAGCCTTTATAACAGGCCAGCCGATTCGGATCGACGGAGGCCTCGGCCTGAAGGCGGAAGGAAGCAAGAAAGATGAATGAAAACGGTTGAATGCAACCATGCCTGTGCCCGTAAAGATAGCAGAGATTGAGTTCCGGCAAAAAGCGATATTGGGTGAGGGACCGGTGTGGGATGACCATTCCGGAAAACTCTACTGGGTGGATATCTTGTCGGGTATGCTGCACTTGTATGATCCCCGCATTCGGACGAATACTTCCTTCGAAATAGGGGAACCGATCGGCACCGCGGCTCTGCGCGAACAGGGCGGACTGGTGATCGCCTCACAATCAGGTTTTTCATTTTATGATCCGATCAAAGATGAAAAGATAAAAATTGAGGACCCGGAATCGGAACTTTCCGGAAACCGGTTTAATGACGGTAAGTGTGATCCGGGCGGGCGCTTTTGGGCCGGAACCATGGCCAGTGACCCGGTGGAAGGAGCTGGCAGTCTTTACTGTCTGCACCCCGACCTGACTGTAGAATTGAAATTGCCGGAAGTTACGATCTCAAACGGGTTAGCCTGGAACAGGAATAGTGACAGATTTTTTTTCATCGATACACCTACCCGTAATTTGTATTCATTTGATTATGACAAGCAGACCGGAAATATTTCAAACCGGTCGGTCGTCCGGGTCTTTGGGGAAGACAGTGGATTTCCGGACGGAATGACCATCGATCAGGAAGATTTTCTCTGGGTGGCGATGTACGGCGGGGGGAAGGTGGTCCGGATTCATCCCGATCATGGAGAGATTATTTATGAAATACAGGTTCCGGTACCGAAACCCACCTGCTGTACTTTTGGCGGATCGGAGATGAATGAGCTTTATATTACAACCTGCAGGGAACATATGACCGAAAAGGAGCTGCAAAAATTTCCCTTATCCGGTTCCCTCTTCAAGGTGAAACTTCCCTTCAGTGGATTTCCGCCCCACCGCTTTGCCGGTTAGATTATTCCTGTAAATGTTGCACGGTTTCCCAGCTTCCGTTCTATACGGATCACCTCATTCCACTTAACCATGCGTTCGGAGCGGGAGAACGAACCGACCTTGAGTTGTCCGGCATGAGTGGCAACGGCAAGGTGAGCGATAAACGGATCCTCTGTCTCCCCGGACCGTGCCGAAACGACCGGCTGCCATCCAAATTCCCGGGTTTGCAAAATACAATCGATTGTTTCTGTAACCGTGCCGATCTGGTTGAGTTTGATCAGTACGCTGTTTGCCAGGTTTTGCTCCTTGCCTTTGTGGACTCGCCTGACATCGGTTGTGAACAGGTCGTCACCGACGATTTGCAGATTATCGCCGAATGCGGCAGTCAGTTTTTTCCAGTTCTCCACGTCTGATTCTTCAAAAGGATCTTCGATAGAGCGGATGGGATAGTTTTCACACCATCCGGAAATCAATTTATAAAACTGAGCGGGTGTAAGAGACTCCCCATCCAGCTTCAGGTGATACTTCCCGTCAGAATAGAGTTCAGATGCGGCAATGTCGAGCGACAGGTGGATATCCCTGCCCGCCATATAACCGGCTTGTTCTATCGATTCCATGAGTATCTGAAAGACTTCTTCATTGCTGTCGAATTCCGGCCAATAGCCTCCTTCATCCGCCACGCCTGCAAGCTTTCCTTTTTTCTTTAACAGTAGGCCACACTGTCGATAAACGTTATAGGTCATTTCCAGGCATTCGCCATACCCGGCCGCACCGGTACACAGAATCATAAAGTCCTGAATATCAATGCGGCCGTTACTATGGGCTCCGCCCCCGATGATTTGAATTTCCGGGAGGGGCAGCAGGTGCCCCCCTTTTTCGGTCAGCGATTGGAACAGCGGCAGTTTTTGGGCATGAGCTGAAGCCCGTGCGATCGCCATGGAAGCTCCCAGGATTGCATTGGCTCCCAGGTTGCTTTTATCCGTCGTACCGTCCAGATCAATCATCCGTGCATCCAGGTGACTCTGGTTTCGGACGTCTTTTCCTGACAGAGCGGGGGCTATTTTTTCCCTGACGTTTCGTATCGCCTGAAAAACGGATTGGCCGCCAAAAAGGGACGGATCGCCGTCGCGCAGTTCCAATGCTTCGGTTCGGCCCGTTGAGGCCCCGGAGGGAACGATTGCCCGTCCTTTGATTCCATTTTCGAGTTCAACCTCGGCCTCTAATGTCGGATTGCCACGGGAGTCAAATACCTGGTATGCATCAACATGTTTGATTTTCATAGGGAATCGAATAAAGAAGTGTTCTGTTTCCCCGTGCACTGAGTGAGCGGAGGGGAATTTGTGGAAACCGGTTGAGTTATCTGCGTGAGACCTTTTCCGGATTGAAAGGTAAATATTTGATATAATTCATGCTCTTATGGTTTATTACCGGACTCCCCGGATTGAAAAGTTTCCAGTTGCGAATTCCAATTCGAGCGGATATCCGCCAGATTGAAGGCCTCGCGGGTCAGCATGGGATAAACAAATGATCGAATAAACTCTTTTTGAATCTCATCCAGGTATTCAACGGGTGATTTCCCGTCTACCCGGGCAAGCATTAGCATCAATAGCAGCCGGCTGATACCGGTTTCAAGTTCTTCGGCATACGAAGGGCCAAGATTTTCGTAATAGTTGTCCCAGGCAATCCGGGCAAGGTCCGGCATGGATTGCGGTGAACGGACATGGTAGAGTTGCTTCAGATACAAGTGGTTCAGGAAAAAAGCTACATCGAACGCCGGGTCACCATACCAGGCGACTTCATGGTCCAGCAGAACGAGCCGGTCCGGACTGACCATCATATTTTTCGGGCTGAAATCTCCGTGGACCAGGGCGGTTCGTTGAGTTTCAAGACGCAATGCTTCGGCATAAAACTGTTTTTTCAGGCCCGGATGACGGTTGCCGGTTGTGATCAGGTAGGGTTCAATCCTCAAACTTTTAAAATTTGAGGTGGTGTCAAACTCTTGTTCTGCCACTTTGTTTTGCCAGGACCGGAGGTGGAGAATGCTTAACAGTTCTGCAGCTTTCTTTACCGTCTCTTTTACAACCTTTCCCTGCAGCAACTGTTCTTTCCAGTTTTGAAACACAGGACCGAGGAATTCCATGACGAAGAAGCCGTTACTGGCATCACTATAAAGGATTCGGGGGACGTTTTCCGGCAAATAACGGCTTATATACCGTATGAACTTTTGTTCAGTTTGATTCCGGGATGGGTCGGCGTACCAGTCATCTTCGACCTGCAGTTTGGAGAGGGCCTGTTTGACGACGAATTTTTGGTTACCGTCCGTAACCAGAAAAATATCGGAAGATACCCCGCCCCGGAGCGGAATGTATTCGATATTCTTGTTCTTAAAAAGACCTTTTTCCAATAAAAGAGTTGTAATCAGGTGTTTATCCATGATCTGTACTTGATATTTAAATCCGGTTTCCTGTAATACGAGAAAAAGATCGGAAGGGATCGAATTTTTTTCTTCAGCCCTTTTGGCAAATGGCATGAAGCCGTCACTCATTCCTGATAAATATACCATTGGTTACTGACTAATGTGACATGCTACTGGCAATCAACGAATGGTTTCAACCATCGTTTTACGGGAAGGATTGGCGAAGAGAATCTGCCAGAGCTGTATCTGGCGGGTTCTGAAAGAAGCAGCACTGCTCATCAGATAGTAGCGCCACATGCGATAGAACGGTTCGTCATACTTTTCCTGCAATTCGTCCCAGGTATTCCGGAAGTTCTGATCCCAGGCCATGAGGGTCCGGTCGTAATACGGGCCGAAGCTATGTAAATCCTCCATTCGGAAAAAGGGCTCTGCAGCATCGGTAAGTTGTGCCAGGGAGGGCAGCATGGAATTCGGGAATATATATTTTTCAATCCACGGGTCGGTATGGGTAACGGAACAGTTACTTCCGATCGTGTGAACCAGGAAAAGTCCGTCGTCTTTTAAACAGCGGCTAGCGGCCTTCATAAAAGCTTTATAATTTTTGGCTCCGACATGTTCTGTCATGCCGACAGAAGCGATTCGGTCAAACGGTTCGTTGAGTTTCCTGTAATCCATCAAATTGATGGTAATCGGCAAACCCTTGCAAGATTCGCGGGAATAGTTCGCCTGGTCTTTCGATACGGTTATCCCGGTCCCCTTGACGCCATAATTTTCGGCTGCATATTTCAGGAGTCCTCCCCATCCGCAGCCGATATCCAGGAGCCGCATACCGGGCTTTAGTTCAAGTTTCCGGCAGATCAGGTCGAGTTTGTTTTCCTGAGCCTGGTCCAGGGTTTCGGTGTTTTTCCAGTAACCGCAGCTATAAATCAGGCGTTTGTCGAGCATACGACTGAAGAGTTCAATTCCCCGGTCGTAGTGCTCCCTGCCAACTTTGTAAGAGCGTTTAACCGTCTGGGCATTGAACATTTTGTTTTTCAGACCCAGCCAGATAACCGGAAACGACCGGTAGAATCGTTCATTCAGTTTCGTCTCTAATACTTTTTCAAAGAATTTATCGAGTTTTGCGGCGTCCCACCAGCCTTCCATATACGATTCGCCGGCGGCAAGCGAACCACCCGCAAGAATCCGTCCGTATAATCGGTCATCGTGGACTTGTAGATCCCACGGGTTACGGCCGTTGATCCTGATTCCAGCTTCTGACAGATAACCTTCGATGACATTTTTTTCTTTCTTCGCCATGTGATCCACGTAGTTTTTTTATTTACACTTTTTTTAAAAAAGGTTAAAAAACGCTATCACTTTCAACAGTTGTTTCTTGGGAAAAATGTCTTTTTTGCCGGCGTAGTATTCTCAATGAGTTAAAAAATGGGGATCGGGAGTTTCACCTGCTATCTATATATAATAAATCTGATTCGAATTAGCAGGTTTGGTACCGTCGAATTTTAATGAATAGCTTTTCTGTTCGTCTCAAGCCGGCACATTTTTTACATCAAACCCGGGATTCCCTTGTATCTGTTGAAATAAATCCGACAAACATTTTGCGTTAAGAAATGTAAAGAAATGATTGTAGTCATGATAAACAAGTTCTGATTACGTAGGTTTGACAAAAGTTAAAATGAAATGAAAAGTACACTTAAATCCCTCTGTGTGAATATCAGCTACTTTATTACTACGGTTTCTGCCCTTTATTTCAGTTTACTCATTTTGCTTTTTTCCCCGGGTTTGCTATATGCCCAGGAGACTCCATCTGTGGCAGCATACAAGATTAATTCGTCTATCCAGATTGACGGCCGTCTGGATGAAGAAGCTTGGGAAGAGGCTGAGCGTGTGACGGATTTCCTGCAATTCGAACCGGATGAAGGAGCTTCGCCATCTCAACCGACAGACGTCCGTATTCTCTATGGTGAGGGCAACCTGTATATCGGGGCAACACTGTACGACGAAAATCCGGCCGCCATCGAACGGACGCTGGGCCGGCGTGATGAATATAACCGGGCTGACTGGTTCATTGTCTCAATCGATTCATATTTTGATCGGCAAAACGCATTTTCGTTTGGGGTCAATGCTGCGGGCATTCAATATGATGGATTGAGATCCGGTTCAGGCGGGAATTTCGGGCCCGGCATCCCGGGGATAGACACGTCGTGGGATGCGGTGTGGTATTCAGAAATTCAGGTTACGGATGAAGGGTGGGTTGTGGAAATACAGATCCCATACAGTATGCTGAGATTTCCTGAATCAGAATTGCAAACATGGGGAATTCATTTTATGCGGAGGATTCCCCGTTTGGGTGAAGAATCCGAGTGGCCAATGGTCCCCCGTACCCATCGTGACAATTTAATTGCCCGGTTCGGTTTACTGACGGACATCTCGGATATTGAACCGAGACCCAATATCCAAGTCCGGCCCTATACGGTCAGCCGATTGAATACAAGTGAAAGTAATACCGACCCGGGCGAACTTGCCACGGACGCTACTTTGGATGTGGGAGGAGATGTTAAAATAGGTTTGGGACCGAATATCACCCTGGATGCTACCATTAACCCGGATTTTGGACAGATAGAATCTGATCCGGCAGTCCTGAATCTGACGGCATTTGAAACCTTTTTTGAAGAACAACGGCCTTTTTTCATTGAAGGAATTCAGATCTATGAATTCTCTGTCGGTCCCGGTGAATTGTTATATACCCGCCGGATTGGGGCCCAGAATCCGATTATTGGCGCCGCCAAGGTGTCAGGGCGAACGGAAAGAGGGCTTTCATTTGGTGTTTTAGGGGCTACAACCGGCGATAATTTTAACCCTTCGAGGAATTACGGGGTTACAAGGATGAGTCAGCAAATTGGTGACTACTCCTCAGCCGGCGGGATTATGACGCTTTATGACAGCCCGTATGACATTGGCGAAGGCCGTCGCCAAAGTTTTACAGGCGGCGCGGACTGGGATCTTCGTTTCGCTGATAACGGTTACGGGATTGAAGGCTTTGCTTCTTATACCCATCGGACCCTTACGTCCGATGAATCGTCCGAAACCGGATTCGCCGGAAAGATGTGGACCCGGAAACGCCAGGGAATCTGGACGGGTTTTGCAGGGGTTGACATCTTTAGTGATCAATATAATCCGAATGATCTCGGTCAGTTGCGAAGGAACAATATGATCGTGACGCTCAGCAGAATAGAACATCAGATCAACGGAAGCCGGCCATTCGGGCCTTTCCAGAGGGCTGATGCCAGTGTATTCGGCGTACAACAGTTTTCGTATGATGGAGGGTTAAACCTCGGCCTGGAATTGGATTTTCGGACAAACTGGACGTTCCGGACATTTCAGTCCATGGAGGCCAGCTTAGGTCTTGAAAATATGTTCGGTGGCTATGATTTGTTTGAAACGAGAGGTCTGGGGCCTTGGGCGAGCCCTTCCAGTGTGAGATTCGGAGTTGAATATGAAACCGATTCCCGGAAGAGCTGGGAGGTCGAGCCGGAAGTGGCCGGTACGTTTTACGGGGATGGCGGACGTGGTTATGAAATTGGATTACGGGGTAACTGGGACATCGGTTCCCGACTGTCCCTTTCCGGAAACCTGGAAGGTGAATGGGAAAAAGGTGTGACAGCCTGGACAGCAAATGAGACCTTCCGGAATACGGGTTCTGGCTGGTTGATCGGCCGGCACTCTGCATCCCCGGAGGATCTGAATCCCCAAGACTACGAGCCGTTTGATGATGAAGGAAGGCTGGCTCCGGTTCTGGCCGAAACAGAACCCTATGATGACAACCTTTATTTTGTTCCTGTATTTGGAGAACGGGATACCCGCTCCCTGGATCTGACATTGAGAAGTACCGTCACCTTTACCCGTAATTTGTCACTTCAGGTCTACAGCCAAATGTTTCTTGCCCGGGGGCGGTTTGATAATTTTCAAATTATGCAAAACCGGGATGATCTGGCTGAATTTGATTCCTATCCCAAAAGAGATGAATTTTCCCTGAACAGCCTTCAGTCGAATGTCGTTTTGCGATGGGAATACCGGCCCGGTTCGACCGTTTTTCTGGTATGGTCGCACGGCCGCAGCGGCAGGGATCAACTGAATCCACTGGCGCAAGCCGTTTCTTCGCCGTACGACCGGCTGATTGGCACTCAGATCGGGGACACTTTTGACATTTTCCCGGAAAATACTTTTCTCATTAAAGTGAATTATACCTTTTTATATTAATCAGGCAGGGCAACATCGCTCGTAAATTCGGGGTTCCTGTCCGCGATGTGTTCGCCGAACGGCATTCCGATCTCATTCGCCCGGGCTGCCAGCCGATCGTACGTTTCAGGGGAGACGCTCCCGAGTTTTAGCAGATCAAATCCAGCCTCCTGATATTTATCCACTATATGTTCTGCATCTTCCGGAGAGGGAACATTATCATCACTTAACCAGGGGCTCGCCGTGTAGAGATTGGGCCCGCGAACCTCTCCATTTCGTATTTCTTCCCGCAATTCGGGATGGTAAGAATTCCCGGCCATGTTCCGAACAGTTGTTACACCGTTTGAAATATAGAGGAAGAGGATATTGTGCAGGTAATCCGGATCATCCGGTCCCGGTACATGTCCGTGCATTTCGGCAAGCCCCGGCATCAGGTAGCGTCCATTACCGTTGATTCGGGTTGCACCTGCCGGGATCTCCGTCTGTTCTGCAGGTCCTACTTCTGCAATTACGCCATTTCGGACAATCACGGTATGATTTTCAAGAATCGTTTCCCGGTCCATCGGAATGACACTGACCTCTGTAAATGCGATGACTTCGCTCTCATCTGTTGAAGTCTATTCACATGCTGATATTGCAAGGC
The DNA here is from genome assembly GCA_040877875.1 of Balneolaceae bacterium. Taxonomy (GTDB): domain Bacteria; phylum Bacteroidota; class Rhodothermia; order Balneolales; family Balneolaceae; genus JBBDNC01. The sequence goes on from JBBDNC010000084.1 coordinate 24,579, forward strand.
TAATCATCAGAACAGCCGTCCCGGTAAAGACAGCTTCGGATAGTTTGTTGAATATAATAGACGAATTCATGGATTCCTGTGTCGTTACAGATTTTGTTTATTTAATTCTTCCACTGCATGGTTTGCGGCTCTGGCGGTGAGAGCCATGTAAGTCAGGGACGGGTTTTGATTTGCGGAAGAGGCCATGCAGGCAC
>JBBDNC010000085.1:0-24290 GCA_040877875.1 Balneolaceae bacterium
GCCACATAGGGCATTCCGCTTCGGATAGCTTCGGTTTTGACAATTTCCTGGCCTTGTTTTTTCGTGCCGACAAACAGAATGGTTTTTCCCGCACGGGCCAGGTTGGCGACTTCTTCAAGAGCTTCTTTTAACAGCTCGTGAGATTTTTTCAGGTCAATGATGTGAATGCCGTTTCTTTGCATAAAGATGAATTCTTTCATCTTTGGATTCCAACGGCGGGTCAGATGGCCGAAATGGGCACCTGACTTTAAGAGTTCTTCTACAGTTGCTGCTTTAGACATAGGTTTTGTTTGATTTGAGTTAGTCCTCTACACAGGTCCACCTTCGACACTAATCCCGCTCCGGCCGCCGACTGGCGGACCGGTACAGAACACCCGGCGTGAAGTCGCTGTGTATGTGTGATTAAATATGCGAGATACAGAAGTTGAGTTTCGGATTGCGATTTTTCAATATAAGTAATGTGTTGAAAATCGTACGAGTTTTTGCAGGGAGCCTGTCTTCCCAAGTCATCGCATGAATGAAAAGTCGACTGACTCTCCGCTGCCTGCCCGTTCACACATTCTCCATCATACGTATCATAATAATAAGCAAGACGGAGTTTGTATCCCGAAAACCCGGTGACTGTTATCGCTTGGAAAATTGAAACTTCTTACGGGCCTTGGGTTGGCCATACTTTTTTCGTTCGACCATTCGGTCGTCACGTGTAAGCAGTTTATTTTTTTTCAAAATGTCATGCATTCCCTCGTTCTCGCCATCCAGGGCTCGAGCAAGGGCCAGCTGAATCGCTCCGGCCTGCCCCGTTGTCCCGCCGCCACGAACCGTCACCTTGATATCATAGGTTCCTTCGGTTTCAGTGACTCTCAAGGGCAGGTTGGCCACATTAATGCGCGCCTGGGTTGAGAAATATTCTTCCAGCTTTTTGTCGTTTACCAGAAAATCTCCTTTGCCTTCTTCAATATAAAGGCGGGCTGTTGAAGTCTTCCTTCTTCCTATATAGTTCGCTTGTGCCATGGCTAAAACTTTACAATTCTATTTTTTCAGGTTCTTGTGCCGAATGCGGATGGATCGCTCCCGCATAAACACGAAGGTTGGTAAGAAGCTTGCGTCCGAGTTTATTTTTAGGAAGCATGCCTTTTACCGCTACGGTGATAAGGGACGTCGGATCCTTTTCCAACATCTCGGCAGCCGTAGTAAACTTTTCACTACCTGTATATCCGGTGTGGCGGAAATACTCCTTATTCAACATTTTCTTTCCACTCAGAGCGACCTTTTCAGCGTTGATGACAATCACATTGTCACCCGTATCCATGTGAGGAGTAAACTGAGGTTTATGCTTCCCTCGCAGGATACTAGCTATTCGACTGCTGATCCGTCCCAGGGATTGATCCTCTGCATCTACCAGTACCCACTTTTTTTCGATATCACCCGGCTTGGCCGAGTATGTTTTGTTACTAATCGTATCCACGTCAATTCTCGTTTGAACTTGTAAAATTGATAAGTTGAAAAAAATAAGGGGAATTCCCTTGTATTGCAATTCTGTTTATTAAAAAGTTTTTTCTTTTAAGGCAGAAGGGAATAGGTGATAGATATCGTTGATTTTATTTTTGTGCGTTTCATCAGTATTTCAACTTTCAGACAGACCCACTCTCGAGGGGACATTTCCAGTCGTTGATCAAGTCTATTCGTCCCCTCTTGAGAGGGGCAGATGTTATTCTGCGATCAGCAGAATAACGAGGGGTGTGTTCGTGGAAATTGTAAGAAAACCCTGAAAAATGATCCCTGTTCACTGCTACACTGATACACTTCCTTCCGCCAGCCGGCAGATGACACGCTGTTCAGTGACATACTGAGCTACTGAACCTATACATTTAGCTTAGAGGATATTATCCAAAATGATTCGTAACTTTACAGGCCTGAAGGAACGTTGATTTTTACATCTAATCAGACTGAGGATTCCATAAAATTATGAGCAAGAAAAAAAATGATCTGCTAAAAACCCGGACTGAATTTGACACAGGATCCGGCAAAGCCCATCTATACAGCCTGAAGAAACTCGAAGAACTCGGTTACGGCAATGTCAGCCGATTGCCGTTTACGATCAAGGTGCTATTGGAAGCCGTTTTGAGAGAGTACGACGGCTTTACCGTAACGGCCGATGATGTGAAACTTCTTGCAGATTATAATGCGGCAAAACCGCAGGGAGAGATTCCCTATAAACCATCCCGGGTTGTTTTGCAGGATTTTACGGGAGTCCCGGCGGTTGTGGATCTTGCTGCCCTTCGTTCGGCCATGAATAAAATGGGCGGAAACCCGCAGTCCATCAATCCGCAGGTACCGGTGGATCTTGTCATCGATCATTCGGTCCAGGTCGATATGTTTGGCCAGGAATACGCATTCATGTTTAATGTGGAAAAAGAGATGGAGCGGAATCGTGAGCGCTATGAGTTTTTAAAATGGGGCCAAAAGGCGTTTGACAATTTTCGGGTGGTTCCTCCCGGGAGGGGAATCGTCCATCAGGTAAATCTTGAGTACCTGGCACAGGGAGTCTTTACCCGAGAGGAGAAAGACGGAAGTAAAGTTGTATATCCGGATACCCTGGTCGGGACCGATTCCCATACGACCATGATCAATGGGTTGGGCATTCTCGGTTGGGGTGTGGGCGGCATCGAAGCAGAAGCCGCTATGCTGGGTCAGCCGATCTACATGCTGGTCCCCGAAGTGGTAGGGGTAAAAATCTCCGGACGGTTGCGTGAGGGGATTACTGCGACCGACCTGACTTTGACGGCCACCCAAATGTTGCGCCGTCATGGGGTGGTGAGCAAGTTTGTGGAGTTCTTTGGACCCGGGCTGAGCAACATGAGCCTCCCGGACCGGGCAACAATCGCGAATATGTCACCCGAGTACGGGGCGACGATGGGCTTCTTCCCGATTGACGATGAAGCCCTCCGTTATATGCGGCGAACGGGCCGTTCGGAAGAACAGGTGAATCTGGTCGGCAATTATATGAAGGAGCAGGGACTGTTCCGGACGGACGACACACCGGACCCGGAATATACGGAAGTCCTGGAACTGGACCTCGGGGAAGTGGAAACGTCGCTCGCCGGACCCAAGCGCCCGCAGGACCGGATTACCCTACCCCGTATGAAAGAGACGTTTGAAAATTCCCTGACGAGCGATGACCCGACGATGGGCTTCAACCTCACCCAGGAAAAACTGGCCAACAAAGGCATTTTCGAAAACGGTGAACGGGTGGAGATGAAGCACGGTGATGTGGTGATTGCCGCGATTACAAGCTGTACCAATACCTCAAATCCGAGCGTGATGCTGGGTGCAGGGATCATCGCCAAAAAAGCAATTGAGCGTGGCATGAAAGTTCCTCCCTATGTTAAAACTTCGCTTGCTCCGGGATCCAGAGTGGTGACAGAGTATTTGAATGAAGCCGGTTTGACCGAGTATCTGGATCTTCTTGGGTTTAACCTGGTCGGATACGGATGCACAACTTGTATCGGAAATTCCGGCCCGCTTCCCGAAGCGGTCGAAAAAGCGGTGATAGAAGGGGATCTCGTCGTGGCCGGAGTTCTTTCCGGAAACCGGAATTTCGAGGGACGCATTCACCCCTATGTAAAAGCCAACTACCTAGCCTCTCCTCCCCTTGTCGTGGCCTATGCCCTTGCAGGCAGGGTGGATATCGATCTGGAGCACGAACCCATCGGGAAAGACCAGGACGGCAAGGATGTATATCTTCGTGAAATCTGGCCGACTTCCGATGAAATTAAGGAGTTTCTGGACAGTGCGATCCGTCCGGAGCTGTTTGAAAAAATGTACAGTGATATATTCGAATCCGAGACGTGGGATAAAATTCCGGTCAGAGGCGGAGAACTCTATGACTGGAAAGATGACTCAACCTACATTCAGGAACCTCCGTTTTTTGTTAACATGGGAACCGATCCGGATCCGATCCGCCCGATTCAGGGAGCGCGTGTATTGGTAAAAGTCGGGGATTCCATTACTACGGATCACATCTCTCCTGCAGGAAATATCAAGGAGGAGAGTCCGGCCGGACGCTACCTGATAGAAAATGGCGTAAAACCTGCTGATTTTAATTCTTACGGTTCACGGCGTGGAAACGATCGTGTGATGACCCGCGGCACGTTCGCCAATGTTCGCTTTAAGAACCAGCTTGCACCGGGCACGGAAGGAGGATTTACCAACTACTTCCCGGAAGATGAAATTACTTCCATTTTTGATGCGGCAACCAAATATAAAAAAGAAGGGATTCCCCTGGTTGCCCTTGCCGGTCATGAATACGGCACCGGCTCCTCGCGCGACTGGGCTGCAAAAGGAACAATCCTTTTGGGGGTTCAAGCCGTAATTGCCGCTTCGTACGAGCGCATCCACCGGTCGAACCTGGTGGGCATGGGGGTTCTTCCATTACAGTTTAAAGATGGCGAGACCCACGAAAGCCTGGGGCTGGACGGATCCGAAGTGTTCAACATCGAGGTAACGGATGATTTAAAGCCCCGCCAGGAAGTTTCTGTGGAAGCCAAAAAGGCTGATGGCGAGATGGTGAAATTTAAGACGATCTGCCGGATCGATACTCCTGTGGAAATCGACTACTACCGGAATGGAGGAATCCTCCATAAGGTTCTTCGGGATTATATGGAAGAAGACAGAAAGCAGCGTTCTGAAAATTGAGAATAAATAAAAGCAAGCCAAAACCCATTAAATGGAGTTTAATTGGCAAACGTATTCTGCGCCATCATTTACCTTTATTCGTAATGTCTGCCGTATCCGTTGCAGTTATTTGTCAAGTCATGGATACAAATGATTTACTGTTTTGTTTAAGTATGGCAACGGGTTATACAGGACTTGTCCTTCTTGCAATTACCTTACTCACTAGTCCGTTGAAAGTAATTCGGAAACTTCCCAATCCTGTCTCTGACGATTTTACTCGTGATATTGGCATATGGGCTGCTATTGTGAGTATTGCTCACGTAGTTTTTGGTTTGCAAAGACATTTTACAGGACGAATGTGGCTGTATTTTTTAAACGAAGGGATAAATTTTCCCTATATACGTATGGATTTATTCGGTACTGCCAATCACACTGGGTTGATTGCCACTATTATTCTTATTGTACTTTTGGCAACCTCAAACAATCGTATTCTTAGTGCATTAGGAGTTAAATCATGGAAGAGATTGCAGCGATGGAACTATGGCTTGTTTGCCCTCGTTCTCTTGCATAGCGGATTATACCAAGTCATTGTAGATCGATCTTCCCCCTATCCTTATATTCTTGCTGTAATTGGAATTATGGTTATAACTATACAACTTAGTGGTTTTTTTGTTCGAAGAAGCCACCAAAAAAGTCTATAACTTCCTTTTCAACTTTAACACATCTCACGGGAAAATTTCGTTTCGCGTATAAATGATGAGCACTGCCCGTGTAAGCGAAAAGCAGGCCGGAACTTCGTGCCGGTTTTAAACGAGGTCGCGCATAGTGAAGATGCGGGCCGCTTTCTTTTCAAGGGGAGGGTGAGTCATCCCCCAGGCGATAGCCTTTCGAAGGAGAGGGGACCGGTGTTTCCGGCCCAGCCACATATTCAGTTCCGCGCGCCGGGCTGCTTTCCGGGCCCGTATTTTTGTTCGTACCGACCATTTCCGAAGCTGATGATCCGGGGGACCCGACCGGCTCAGTACTTTTTTCAGAGCGTGGGCTAAATCCCAAGCCCCTAACCAGCCCAGGTTCATTCCCTGTCCGCCGATCGGACTGACCACATGGGCGGCATCTCCGGCTAATATGATTCGATCCCTGCACAGAGGTTCCGCCAGATAATGCTGTACCCCGAAACTGCTGAGCATCCGGTTTTCAGTACCGTTGAGGGGATATCCCGTTCGCTGTCGGACAAGCTCTTCAATCTGTTCCCGTTTGAAGGATTGGATATAGCTGTCGGTTTTGACCACCCAGCGGCGCATGCCGCCCGGCAGGGGGAACGATTCGACCAGTCCGTCCGGGTGCAGGTAGACGACGGCATCCCGGCCAAAGCCGGTTTCATCTGAAAAATCACCCATGATATACGTATCCGGATAGGGTTTTCCTGTGAAAGGTATGCCGGCCGATCGCCGAACGAGGCTGTTTGTCCCGTCGCATCCGATGAGATAATCCGCTGTTATGTGGTAAGATACACTCTTCTGTTCTGCAGTTACACTTGGCCGGTCCCTGTTCGTCTCTACTTTACTGACAACCGTTCCGCGAACCAGGCAGTCCGGACTGACTTCACCGAGCCGGGTTTCGAGGATCTGTTCAGTCTGTGCCTGGGGCAGTGACAGGATATAGCTGTGGGGAGGGGGGCAGGAGGCGAAGGAGATTGTGCCGATTTTCCCGCGTCCCGAATAAGCGATACCCCGGCGTATCTTAACGCCGGCCTTAAGAAAAGGGCCGGTAAGATCGAGCTCGTCCAGTAGTTCCAAAGATACCGGGTGGATGCCGATCGATTTCGAATGAGGATCGATCTCCGTTTTCTGTTCAAGAACCTTACATTCAATTCCGAGTTCATTCAAGAAGAGTGCAAGCAACAGTCCGACAGGCCCACCGCCGACGATGAGTACGGGTCTTTCAGAATGTCCGGATTTTATAGGTGTCATAGGCTTTTAAAACCATTAGCCCGCATATCTCATCACGTTTTATTTAATTTTTTGAAATGTATTGCATGGCAATGACTTACGTGAAAGTTCTCCACAGATGCCTGTCCGTATCGGTCGTTTACCCCGGCTCATACATGACTAAAAGCCGGTACGGGAATAATTTTTTGATCACCCAGCCCTCGGGCAATACCTTTTTCAGCTCCGGTTTCGTAAAACTCCTCCGGATGGAGGTAAAACCGTCGCGTACGATAAAAGAGGAGCGGTAGAGGAAAGGGGCTGTCATGCCAAAAGCGGTCATAGCCAGCGTACTGCGGCGGAGGTCATTGAAAATGGCCAGTTGGCGGGTCAGTTGTTCCGTTTGCTTACAGAGTTCAAGGATCTCGGTCTCACGAAGATGGTGCAACAAGTGGTTAGATACAACAACGTCGTACCGTTCCCCGTACCGGACCAGGTCAGACGCCCGTGCGAGTTTGAATTCGACGTTTTCCGGGACGTCAAGCTGTTTTACATATTCCATGGCCCTGGGATCCGGGTCGATTCCCGTGATTTGCATCCGGATGCCGGCTTCGTTTGCCCAATCTGCAAATTTCAGACAGAGATCCCCTCCCCCGCAGCCGATATCCAGAAGATTCATTTCTCTCCGGCGATTTCCAAGGGGAGCGATATAGGCCTTGAACAGGGATTCCCACCGTGAGATTAAGTCATTCACGTGCGAAAACTGCCGGTAGGTATTGAACAGTACTTCCTTATCACAATCCGGACGGTCCATCCGTTCGACAAGGTGTTCGGCTCTGTTTTTCAGAAAGGGCACGGTTTGGATTCAAGAATTAAGGATGAAGTATGTTTGTCAGCCCGGCGGATCGGTGGAAGAAAGGACTTCCATGAACCGACAGTAGGTTCGTTGGCCTGAAAAAATTCTTTGATTCGGCCAAACCAACTGTCGCATCCCGACTCTTCCTTTTTTCGCCGGCCGGCGGATTACTTTTTTAATTTAGTAAAAAAACCACTTTCGATGGTCAGGCCGGGGCCGAATGCAAGGGAAAGTACATTTTCTGCATCCGGCCCGGATGGATCTTTCAGTATTTCGTTTAAAACGAACAGGATCGTGACGCTGCTCATATTCCCATAATTTGACAGGATAAAACGGGATGCTTTCAAAGTTTCTTCAGGGAGTTCAAGTTGTTGTTCCACCCGGTCAAGGATTGCGCGTCCGCCCGGGTGAACGGCCCATCGCTGGATCTGATCGAGTGTCAGGCCGTGTTGTTTCATAACCGGGTCCAGAAAATCATTGAGATTTCTGGATATTATATCAGGGATATAGGAAGAAAGCACCATGTTGAACCCGGTATCTCCGATCGTCCAGGCCATATCTTTTTCTCCTTCATCGGTAATTGCCGAGGCAAAGCGGTTGATTTGAAAACAGTTTTCTGATTCAGGGTTTTGACTGCTTACGATGGCTCCTGCCGACCCATCTGCAAACACAGAAGAGGAAATCAGATCATCCGTTTTGGAACTGGACTGGAAGTGCAGGCTGCACAATTCCGTGGCTACGATCATGACCTTTGAATCGGGTTGTGCCTGGCAGATTTGAGAGGCCATTTTCAATGCGGAGATTGCCGCATAACACCCCATAAAACCGAGATGATACCGTTCGATAGTTGTGGAAAGCTGCAGAGCTTTAATAATATCATAGTCAGGTCCCGGGGCATAAAATCCCGTACAGGAGACCGTAATCAGGTGGGTAATCTCTCCGGCGGAACCCTCGTGATTTTCGATCAGGTTCCGGGCGGTGTTTATGAATAGCCTGCGGCCTTTTTCCTCATAAATTTTATTCCTGAACCCGGTTCCCGGACTGGCGCCATGCCCGTTGAAATAAAGTTGTTGAGGGGTGTTCTGTTGAAAATCTCCAAGGATAGAATGTCGCGTCTGGATCCCTGATTTGGCATACAGGCGATGAATGATTCGTTTTTGAACTTCTGTGTTGCCAAGCAGCTCCTTCATTTGTTCACGTAAATCATCCTGGCGGTAAGCATATTCCGGAACGGCAGTTTCGATAGCTTGAATATAAACAGGCATAAGCCAAGGATGATAAAGTCAGAGAAAGAGAAAAAACCCGCTTCACATTAATACAAGCGGAAAACAGGCAATTTCGTTCGGATGGCCTGCCGCCTGGCGGATAGGCCTGAACATACTCATTAATTTCTTTCCGGAAATCCTTGCAGATTTTACGGTTTCAGGAAGGATGTTTTTACATTTGTGTTTGTTCCTAATGGTATAGTTGCTGTTGTTTGTTACATTCAAAAAAACATCGTATCAACTATCTGTAAAAATTAAATTAAACCAGGTCCAGTTCTCATGAATTCCCATACGCCCCGATTCACCGTCCCCTATCCTGTGTTTCTATTTGTTTTCGTATTAAGCTTTAATATCAACCCGCTTTTTGCACAGCCCGCCGGCTGGCAGACAGGTCAGTTTGAACATCATCAGGATATAGGAGATCCTGAATTGGAAGGGTCGGTTGAATATAATGAAGAAGAACAGACGTATCTGGTTTCAGCAGGCGGATTGAACATGTGGGATGATATGGATCAGTTTCATTTCCTTTGGAAGAAGATCAAAGGAGATTTTATTATTTATGCAACGGTTGAGTTTATAGGTGAAGGAACCGACCCACATAGAAAACTCGGTATTATTGCCAGGGATCATTTAACTGCTGATTCCCGATACGTGGATGGGGCTGTTCACGGAGATGGACTCACTTCACTGCAATTCCGGCCGAAGAAGGGAGACGATACGGATGAACGGCCTTTGAGATCCAATCATCCGACACATATTGAACTTCAGCGGACTGGAAACCGGTTTACTTTTTCCGCCGCGGGGTTCGGTGAGAATTATCGGTCTGTTTCACTCGAAATGGAACTGAATGAGGAGGTCTTTGCAGGACTCTTTCTGACATCGCACAGAGAAGATGTGCAAGAGCAGGCGGTATTCAGGAACGTTCGTATTGTGATTCCACCTGATGCGGATTACACACCTTACAGTGATTATATAGGCAGCCATCTGGAAGTCATGGATGTGGAAACCGGTCATCGAAAAATATTACACTCTATTCCCCATTCGCTTCAGGCGCCCAACTGGACTCCGGATAACCAATATCTCATCTACAATGAAGAGGGGCTTTTATACAAGTATCGACTTGAAGATGGTGAAATTTCTCAATTAAACACCGGTTTTGCCGATGCCAATAACAACGATCATGTTTTGTCGTTCGATGGTTCCATGATGGGGATCAGTCACCATACCGGCCCGGATGGCGTTTCAACAATCTATACGCTCCCTGCATCCGGTTCCGACAACCCGGTCAAAATGACATCCGAAAACTCCGGGGCCTCCTATCTGCACGGCTGGTCGCCCGATGCCGGCAAGCTGATATTTACCGGATATCGGAACGGTCAGTATGATATTTGGCAAGTGGATATTGAAACCAGGGAAGAGAAGGCACTGACAAATCATTCCACCCTGGACGACGGGTCCGAATACACACCGGACGGTGAGTACATTTATTTTAATTCTTCGAGAACGGGCACAATGCAGATTTGGAGAATGCGGCCGGATGGGAGTGATCAGGAACAAGTAACGTTTGATGAATACAACGACTGGTTCCCTCACATTTCGCCGGACGGAAAGTGGATTGTTTATCTTTCTTATCAGCCGGATATTGATCCCGAAGACCATCCTTTCTATCAAAAAATCTATTTAAGGCTCATGCCTGTTTCCGGGGGCGTCCCCCGGACGATCGCTTATCTTTTTGGAGGGCAAGGAACGATTAACGTGCCGAGCTGGTCGCCCGATAGTAAGAAAATATCATTTGTCAGCAACTCAAAACTGGAGTAGGAGCGCAAGCTTTATCCGCTGGCGCATGGCGTATCAAATTGAGCAGGGCAGAAGTTTGGTTTTATAGGTATGAAAGTAAAGAAGGCTGAATTATAGTATTGAAAATTCATTACTCAATCTCCGAATAGATCCGTTTCTGCAACTTCCCCCTAACAGCCTGCCTGCAGACCATGCCCTGTGTCCTGTGCTCAGCGTGTTTTATAGAAGAACCGGATGTTATGAAGGATGGCGGCGATGGAGAGTCCCACGATCAGCCCCGTCCACAATCCGATCGGGCCGACTTCCCGTACAATGCCCAGATAATAGGCAAGCGACAGGCCCATGATCAGATAGGAGAATATATTGACAAACATGGGGATTCGGGTGTCTTTCAATCCCCGCAAAGCTCCAAATCCGCCTACCTGGAGACCGTCTGAAATTTGGAAAATTGCGGCCATGAACAAAAGTTGAACGGCCATGGCAGCTACTTCAGCGTCCTGCGTATAGATTGCTACGATAGATTCCGGGAACAGGATCATCATCACAGCGGTGAATCCCATAAATATCGTACACATGGCAACCCCGATAAAGCCCTTGAACCGGGCATCACCCAGTTTCCCTTTTCCGGCTGCCTGGCCTACCCGAGCCGTGACGGCCATCGAGAGACCAAATGGCACCATAAAAGTTATAGCCGCAAAATTGATGGCAATCTGGTGGGCGGCCACGGCGATCGTCCCCAGGGAGCCCATGAGCAGGCTGACAATTGCAAACATGGAGACTTCCATGGTGACACTCACTCCGATGGGAATCCCGATCGAGACCAGTTCCCAAAGATGGGTTTTTTCAGGCAATCTGAATTTGCCAAAAATATCAAACCTTTTATAGGGTTTGAAGCCGTATGTAAATGCGAATATGGAGACGAACATAATCAGGTAAACCACTGCAGAAGCATACCCGGTACCGACCGCTCCGAGTTGAGGGAAGCCCATTTTCCCATACATCAGTACGTAGTTCAAGGGGATGTTTGCCAGGGTACCGATCAAGGCCACATACATACTCGGCCGGCTTACGGAGAGCCCCTCGTTAAAATAACGCAGGCCGCCATAAGCCATTACCGGAAAAATCCCCCAGGAAATCGCATCCAGGTATCCCGCCGCAACCGGGATCACTTCGGATGTGACACCAATCCAGATCATGACGAACTCAAGGTTGCGTACGATAAAGAAAAAGGGAATGGCGATGATCTGGCTCAGCCAAAGGGTCTGCCGGGCATTCGAACCGATCTGTTCAAATCGCCGGCTGCCGTAATTCTGTGCGACGATGGGGTTAACTGCCATCAGGGTTCCCAGCCCGAAAACGAGAAAAGGAAGCAGGATACTGGAGCCTACGGCGACGGCAGCAAGATCCAGTGCCGAGAGGCGGCCGGCCATAACCGTATCCACAAAATTCATCGACATTTGAAGCAGTTGTGCAAGGATGATGGGCACCCCCACCTTTAAAGTAGTGCCGGCTTCTTTCAATACACTAAAGCGATATGTCCGGTCAAGATTTTGCATCTATACAATCAAACAAGTATGTGAACGATCTCGGGTTAATCTGCGCGGGATAGTACGAAAATTCGAAATGAAAAGTTTGCACCGCGGCGATTCGCCTGTTGCACTTGCAGGTATTTCAATGTTGGCATTTAAAAAATCTGTCGGGATCTGTTGGGAGCACTTCGCAAACTGAACAGAAAAACTGCCTGGATTTCCGCACAATCGGCCAAGTATCGATCATGAAGTGGAATTGGCTTACCGGGACTGTGGTACCGGATTGGAGAAAGGCCTGGATTTGCGCACAGCTGGATAATTCGGTTGGACAAATGTTTGAATATTGCTGAAACAATTAAAGTCAAAGTGGCGAAACGGGTCGGACATCGGATTCCATTTCCACATGCGTTTTGATAAGCACCTTTATAACGAACCGGCTGAAAGGGTAACTGGCTCCACTTTTTGTGTTATGCAGGGAGGGATCCGTCCGGATCGACCCAATCCCCTTGGCGCAAAGGTTAGTCCCGGGGCTGGTTAGGATCTGCCGGCAGGCCCAGTTGTTCGAAAAACTCTTCCGGTTCTTCACGAATTCGAACCGTCTCATCATACGGCAGATCGAGTTCTTCATACAGGGCCCGGCGTCCTTCGATATCCGCTACGAGTTCCTGGTAGGCAATCTGTCCCACACGGACGGCAACCCGCCGGGGAACGACCACTACGCCGTCCGAATCGGCTACGACCACATCCCCCGGGTGGATAAGAACGCCTCCAACCACAACCGGCTGTTGTACATCAATGACTTCATTCCTTCCGATTCGTTCACCTCGTCCGCGTTCAAAATAATCGGTATAGACAGGATTTTTCTGAAGGATGATTTCGTCGATATCCCGTATCCCTCCCGCTGAGACAACTCCGACAGCTCCTTCATTTTGCCATCCCATGATATTATTGGATCCGACAGAGCCGGTATCATTGTCATCCTGGTTGTCGATCACAATCACCGATCCGTTTTCGATATATTCGGTAAAGGGTTCGGGTGAAATATCACTATACCACATTCCCCGCCAGCTTCTGTATTCGTCGTAGTTTTCCGGCTCGGTCAGGTCCACCCCGGGATTCATCGGACGGTTGGTTGGCCCGTAGCGGACGGTTACTGCAATGCCTGAAATCCTGTGCGTCATTTCCTGCACGTCCCGCCAAAGGGGAGAAATTTCCGGATCCATCACACCCACGCCCGTATAACCAACCGTTGCCAGTCCATCCACGACATCCGCAACTCTCGCTCCGTCATAAAGCTGCAAGAGTACTTCGTCGGATACTTCTTGCGGATTCTGGGCAAATGCATTTGTACTCCAACTCCCGGTCAGCAAAAGGATGGCCGCCAGAGATAACACCTGTACCGCAAGGTTTTTCTTCATAGTCAGAATTGAATTGGATTAAATTGAAGGGATCATTCAAAATGAATATATAAAAACCCATCCTGCTTTCAACTTGAAATTAATCTGAATTCAAATGTATCCGTTGTCCAGTATGAGGGTTTCGGTTTTTTTTGGATATTCACGCAACCGCCTGGATTCCGGAAGATTTTGTCCATGCGATACTGAAAAGCCGGTGGGATGCGACGGGGGGTAGTGATGCAGTCAGCGAGATTGAATTCGAAGAGGAGTTGCCCTTTCTTTTTCGGGCCACTTCACGCTTGTATCTGGACCTGGAAGAAGGATTCGTTTACTTTTTCGGTGACAGACTCAGAGTTACATAACTGGTGCTTCGGTTGACCTTTAGCTCGATCAGGGTCGTTGTATTGTCGAAAAATAATGACGGTTCATGATCGAGCTCCACGTCCGGATTCGAATGATAGACTACGATGTTGTTCAAAGAATCGAGGTCGTAGTAGATGCCCTTGTCGATTCGGGGGACAAATATTCTCATGCTTAGGACAAAGTCTCCCAGTTCTTCTTTTGCCTTTTCGATCCGTTGGTTCAAATCATCCAGGTTTACCAGCAATCTCCGGTAACTGGAATCTTTCGAATGAGTGTGTATTTGGCCTACCAGGACTTTTTGAAACTCCTCCGACCATTTTTCTTCGGTTTTGTTAAAGTACTTACTGTTATCGATCAGATCATTTTCGACTTTCTCCGCTTTGTACACATAAAACTCTATGGTATAATCCGAAACCGGTGAGTTATGATCGTCGATTCCCCGAATGATAAACTGTTGATACCGGCTGCACGGTTTCGGTTTCCCGTTGGAATCAGGGGTATAGGTTTTCTCCGTGATCTCCTCCAGCTTTTGCTGAAAGCCGGTAAACTGATCGGTATCTTCGATTTTAAGAGCCTCTGCGGTGAGCTGTGAAATTTGGCTTTGCGGTTCTGAAAACTGTTCCACGATACTCCCGTGATCCAGTCCATCCAGCACGCTGAAGGCAAAATCATGGGCCGTTTCCGTCTCTTTCCATTTCCAGGGAGTAGATGGATTGGAAAAATCCAGTTCCAGTTTGATCGAATCCAGTGATGTCCCTGAAATCACAACCGTGCCGTCCGTTCCGGGTTTGTTGACCCATCCCCGCAAGCCGGAATAATCCTTAATTCCCACCAGAATCGTCAGTTGAATTTGATTTCGGTTATAGTAGGACACATCTCCTGCAAAGAGATCGCGGTGTGCCAGTTCCCATTGGTACGGGCTTGCGAGTTCGAGTCCATTGAGCAAGTTTCGGCCCACCTCAAGGAAGTCCCCGATCTTCCATCGTCCTTTTACCAGCCGGCCCAGGAACGATTTGCCCCGGTGTGCCAACGGCGATCCGAAATTTGCCGGGGCCAGCATCACGAGACGTCTAACCGGGCAGTCCTCAATCCGGTCATGATAATACTTCCAAATCCAGTGGCGGATCACCAGTCCGCCGGTGGAATGCACTACCACATTGAGATCTTTACGCCGGGCGCCGTCGGCATGGATGATCTCTTTCTCAATCATGCGGTCGTTTAGCCCGTCAATGACATCATTGAAAGTGATATTGTCTTCCCTGGATTCATAATCACCGTATAATATGGTTTCAACCGTTCCGATTCCCTGTTCCTGCAATCGTTCCTTAAGATCTACAAACGACTTTGAACAGTCGCTGTATCCGTGAAGTATAAGTGTATGTTCAGTTGACATAAGTCTCCGGTTTTAAGGAAGGTATCCTTGTTAAAGTATTGAATGTAAAGGGTTATCCGCCTTCTCTATATAATGAGTATTGAAAAAGCTATTTGTTACATTTTTTATTTACCAGGATCTCATTCCCGGTTTCGAATGCTGATTCGGCTTTTGATCCGGTATGGCGGACCTTTGTCGCCCGCCCAAAAAATAGGTTCATAATCAAGTCAGACATTTGTTATGTGGAGATCACAGATCCGGCGAAACGGATCGGGCCAGTCACGGGAGAATTCCTCGGGGGGATGCGGCAAGTTTATGATTCGCCCGGATTCTTTAAAATGGTTCTCACGATATAATCAGGCAGAAGACGGTGTCTTTCATCCATAAACTGGTTGAAATCATCCTCGTCCATTTCAAGGATCACCTTGATGACCGGGTGCCCGATAAACGGAAAGAGCATCATCGAGATCATATTGATCAGTAGTTGGTTGGGCGGCAGGTCGGCGGTTCGTCCCTCTTCCACGGCATCAGAAAGCTGTTTCAAAAAAGGCCGTATTTTTCTGCCGACCTGCTCCAGCATGAATTTTTGCAACCGGGCCGGATTCTTGTTGAGCTCATGTAAGATAAATAGCGGGAAATCGGGGTTGGCACGTATAATTTCAATGTATTTGTCAACAAAGTTTCTGAGTTTTTGCTCCAGGGGCATATCTTTATTTAAAAGGGCTACAATTTGCGGAAATACCCTCAACATGGAAAGCTGGAAGACTTTTTCGAAAAGCTTGCCCTTGGACCGGTAATAGTAATGAAGCATCGACTTGTTAATCTCCGCCCTGTCTGCAATCTCCTGCATTCGGGCCCCTTCGAATCCTTTTTGATGAAACACCTCCCTTGCAGCGTCAAAAATTTTCAATTCAGTTGGGGTTTGTTTTTCGTTGTTTTCCTTCATGCGTTTCTGCTTTGGTTGATTGGATCGGAGATCAGGTGAGGGACCTGGTCCGCCGACAGATGATATCCTCAAGCCAGGGACAGCTTCCATTGAATCTGCCTGGCTGCCGGCGACTGAATCGCCAACCCGGCCCGTTTCATCTGCAAAATAATAAACTCCCGCACAAATTTTAACCATTTGGTTGAAATATTTTGTCAGCCGTCTCTTTGCATCCTTTTTACCGGGAGATATTCAGGTTCTCTAAAGAAATAGTTAACAGGAGCTTATCAGTGGAATATATTTGAATTATCCGACTTTATTAAGAAATCAACCATATGGTTGAATCAGATAATCAATTCCTTTATTATGTCCATGAACAGAGTTGATTGAATGGAATTACATTTATGGAAGAGTGTTATGATCAAAAAAAGTATTTTGAACCTGCTCCTTATTTTGATGGCCGGAACTGCCTGGGCGCAATCCTCCGGGCAGAATATTTCACAGCCATTTACCCTGGAACAGGCATACGAACGGCTGGAACAAAACTACCCGGTTGCCGACAAGGCCGAAATACAGCGGCAGATTACCGAACTCAACCGGAAAATCGCCCGGTCGGGATTGATTCCGGAACTTCAAATCGAGGCAAGTACAAGCTACCAGTCGGATGTTACCGACTTTCCATTTTCGACTCCCGACTCCGAAGTTCCCACGTTCAGCAAAGATCACTACAATTTTTCCCTGGATGTTACACAGCCAATCTATGATGGCGGACGTGTACGTACTATGCAGGAATCAGAGCAGCATGCCGGAAATGCGGAACTGGCAAGGATTCGTTCCAGCCTACTGAATGTACGCATGCAACTGGAGCAGGCCTGGTTCGGGATCCTGATGATGCAAAAGCAGGTGGAGACCCTGAAACTTTTACACGATGATATTCGGGAGCAGCTCGAACAGGTACAGGCCCTGGTTCGAAACGGAGTGTTGCTTCCGGGCGAGGCACAGGTGATGGAAGCCGAGCAGATCCGGGTAGAACAGGAGTTGGCTGGTATCCGGGGGGATATCCGTGCAGGGTACCGGGTGTTAAGTGAGATTCTGGGGGTGGAGCTTTCAAAGGATAGGCCTCTTGAAGTCCCGGAGGATTCCGGACTGGAGAGCCTGTTGGGAAATGAAATTCGCCGCCCCGAGTTTCAACTGTTTGACTCGGGCGCGCTTCAACTTGAAGCACAAAAAAACAGAGCCCGGGCAGATCAGCTTCCTTCCCTGTCGCTGTTCACAAAATCGGCATATGGCCGGCCGGGCCTGAATGCCTTTGACGACGATCTTCAACTCTATTGGGTCGTGGGTCTGCGTGCCCGGTGGAGTTTCCGGAATACCAGAAATGCCTCCATGAAACAAGATATACTGAATCTTCAGCAGCGAAACCTGGAATCTGATCGACAGGCTTTTACACGTCAGCTTCAGGCAGAGTTGAGAAAAGCGGAAGAGGAAATGGAGGCGATCCGGCAGCAAATCGAACAGGACGAGAAGGTGCTGAAATTACGTGAACAGGTCGTGGAAGAAAAGCGGAAACAGCTTGAACGGGGAGTGATTACATCAACGGAATATATGATGGAACTGAATGCCGAAACCCGGGCGAGAACTCAACTTGAACTCCGGAAAATCCGGTTGGCAAAGACAATCACTGAATACAAAACCAAACGTGGACAGTCATGAAATTAAAAAAGTATATCGGTTTGTGGGCAATAGGAATGATCGCCGTTGCCTGTTCTGTCGAGGATCGATCGGACGCCTACGGACAATTTGAAGCCGATGAAGTGGTCATCTCCTCCGAAACGCAGGGGACTCTGCTTCAATTTCAAGTGGAGGAGGGGGACCGGTTGGACCCGGGAGTTTCGGTGGGCCTGGTGGATACGACGCAACTGGCTCTTCAAAAAAATGAAATCCAGGCCAATAGGGCATCTGTTCGGACCCGTCTTGCCCGGCTGGATGCCGAGAAAGCAGTTGTTCGATCCCAGCTTGAAACCGCAGAAAAAGAACTGGGCCGGGTGGCATCCCTGGGCAGGGAAAACGCTGCGACCCAGCAACAAATCGACCGGGCCGAAGGTGAAGTAAATACGCTGAACCGGAGGGTCCAGGCCGTGGAAGCAGAAAAGCAATCTGTTTACGCAGAACTGGAACGTTTACAGGCCCGCATCGAGCAGGTAACGGATCAGATCCGGAGGGCGGAAATCATCAACCCGCTCCGCGGGACCGTCCTGGCTACTTATACGGAACAGCATGAACAGGTATCGCCCGGCAAGCCGCTCTACCGGATTTCAAACCTGGAGGAGATGGAACTTCGGGTTTACGTATCCGGCGCACAGCTTCCGCAAGTCCGCATCGGAGAGGAAGTCGAGGTGTTGATTGACCGGAATGAATCTGAAAACGAGCGTCTGACCGGTACGGTGAGCCGGGTGGCTTCCCGGGCGGAGTTTACTCCGAGGATGATCCAGACCAAGGAGGAACGGGTCACCCAGGTGTACGCCGTCACCGTTCGCGTGCAAAACCCCGATGGCCGGATTAAAATCGGAATGCCGGGAGAGGTGAACTTTTAAGGGTGCGTCCCTCTCCCAGTGTTTTGTCCGGAAACGTACAAGCCCGGTTTCTTTTCTATTTGAAAGATGTGAATAGGCCGGCATAGTACCCGGGTGATTCCTGAAACAAATTATAAACCTTTGGCCGATATGAATCCTGTTATCCACTTGCAAAATTTGACGAAATCGTTTGGAAACGTACAGGCATTGAAGGAGATCAGTATGTCTGTGGAACAGGGGGAGTTATTCGGGGTGATCGGGCCGGACGGTGCCGGCAAAACCACTCTCTTCCGGATTCTGACCACACTGCTCACGCCTGATACGGGTTCGGCCACGGTACTGGATTTGGATGTGGTTCGCGATTACAAGCAAATTCGTCCGAAGTTGGGATATATGCCCGGACGTTTTTCGCTCTACCAGGATTTAAGTGTGGAAGAGAATATTCGTTTTTTCGCATCGGTGTTCGGCACGACCCTGGAGGAGAACTATGCCCTGGTAGAACCGATTTACCGTCAGATTGAGCCTTTCCGGAAACGTCTGGCCGGAAATCTTTCCGGGGGGATGAAGCAGAAACTGGCGTTGAGCTGTGCCCTGATTCACAAACCGAAGCTGTTGATTCTGGATGAACCGACCACAGGCGTGGATGCGGTGTCGAGGAAGGAGTTCTGGGAGATGCTGAAGCAACTTCAGGAGGGAGGGATGACGGTTATTGTCTCCACGCCTTATATGGATGAAGCCCGGCAATGCGGCCGTGTGGCGCTGATGCAGGAAGGGGAAATTCTGCAAATCGATACCCCGTCGCAAATTGTGGCTTCGTTTGAAAAACCGCTGCTGGGCATCCGGGCTGAAAACCGATACCGGCTGATTCGTGCCCTGAACCGCTACCCCCATTCCCGCTCGGTTCACCCGTTCGGTGAATTCATTCACTATACAGACAGCAGAGAGACGCCCGATGTGGACGAAATCAAAGCCTTTCTGGTAGACGAGGGACTCAAAGAGGTGGTCATACGCAGGGTAGAGCCGGGCATTGAAGACAGCTTTATGGCCCTGATGAAAGGAGAGGAACAACATGTCTGAACCGGTAATTTTCGTAGACAACCTGACCCGGATGTTTGGAGATTTCAGAGCCGTAGACCGTATCTCTTTTGAAGTGGGAAAAGGAGAGATCTTCGGTTTTTTGGGTGCCAACGGAGCGGGAAAAACCACTGCTATTAAAATGCTCACCGGGCTGCTGACACCCACTTCCGGTCAGGCAACGGTTTCGGGAAAGGATGTCTACACGGAAGCCGAGCAGATCAAACAAAGCATCGGGTATATGAGTCAGAAATTTTCCCTCTATGATGACCTGACGGTGGAAGAGAATATCCGGTTCTACGGAGGGGTTTATGGCCTGGCCTCCCGTCGTCTCCGGGAAAAAACAGATGAGGTGGTACAGACCGTGGGACTCGGCGACATTCGAAAAAAACGGGTGGGTGCCCTGCCATTGGGATGGAAACAGAAGCTCGCGTTTTCAGTCTCCATCCTGCACAATCCCGGAATCGTGTTTCTGGATGAACCCACCGGCGGAGTGGATCCGATTACCCGACGGCAGTTCTGGGAGATGATCTACCAGGCGTCGGAAAACGGCATAACCGTTTTTGTCACAACCCATTACATGGACGAAGCCGAATACTGCGACCGGGTCTCTATTATGGTGGATGGGAGAATTGAAGCACTCGATACCCCGGCTATGCTGAAGCAATCCTATTCGGCGGAATCGATCGAAGAGCTCTTTATTCAACTGGCACGCGGAGGGAAGAACGGTTGATAAGCGGGGAGGTGAATCAAGAAACGGAAATCACCGGCACCGGCCGGGTTTTAGAATTTGCAGGGATTTTAAATGCCGGTCATCAGGCCCGGAATCCCGGAACGAAAAATTGGAAATATTCAAATTATAAAAATGGATAGATGCATTCATTCAAAGGGTTTGTCATAAAAGAATTTAAGCAGATCTACCGCGATAAGCGGACCCTGACAGTCCTGTTCGGGATGCCGTTGATCATGATGATCCTGTTTGGATATGCCATCCGGAATGAAGTGAGCAACGCCCGAATCGCCGTGCTTGATTTTTCGAAAGATGAGGCAACCCGTACCCTGATCCGGCAGCTCGATGCCTCCGGGTCCTTTACCATTGCTGCAAATCTTGAAAGTTATTCAGAGGTCGAGCCGCTATTTAAACAAGGCAGTGTTCGGGAGGTGGTCGTGTTTGAAGCCGGGTTTGCGGAAAAACTGACACGATTCGGAAGCGCCGATCTTCAGATTATAACAGATGCCACCGATCCCAACCTGGCCAGCCTGCTTCAGGTCTATACCTCCCGGATTGTGGGTGATTACGAAAGATCCCTCAACGAAAAAGAACAGATCCGGCCAGCCGGAATACAGCCCGTGATACGGATGATGTACAACCCCGAACTAAGAAGTGCAAACCTGTTTGTGCCGGGGTTGATTGCCGTCATCCTGATGCTGATCTCCGCACTGATGACTTCCATCTCCATTACCCGGGAAAAGGAGATGGGCAACATGGAAATCCTGCTGGTTTCACCGCTCAAGCCGTATCATATTATCATCGGTAAAGTCCTGCCTTATTTGGTTCTTTCCATTGTAAATGTACTGACCATTCTGATCCTGGCCGAATACCTGTTTGATGTCCCCTTTCGGGGTTCCTACTTCTTTTTCTTTGCCGAGGCCATCCTTTTTATCCTTACCGCGCTTGCTCTCGGGGTGTTTATCTCTGCGGTTGCCAACAACCAGCAGACGGCCATGATGGTTTCGCTGGCAGGACTGTTGCTTCCCACCGTGCTCCTGTCCGGATTCATTTTTCCAATTGCGAGCATGCCGGAGCCGTTGCAGTGGCTGAGTCACCTTATTCCCGCCAAGTGGTTTTTAATCATCGTGCGGAGCATCATGCTGAAGGGAGGGGATATCATCATCCTTTGGAAAGAGACACTGATCTTGCTGGGGATCACCCTGGGCTTTATGGCTCTGAGCCTGAAAAAATTTAATGTGAGGCTGCAATGAATACGATCCGGTTTCTTCTCCACAAAGAATTTTTGCAGATTTTTCGCAACAAAGCCATGTTGCCCATCTTGTTCGTGATGCCTGTCATACAGCTTCTGGTCCTCTCCTTTGCGGCAACCTACGAATTGAAGGAAGTGGATTTTGCCCTGGTGGATATGGATCGATCGGCGTTTTCAAGAGAGTTGACCCAACAGTTTCAGGCTACCGGGTATTTCATCCTTGCGGAGGAAACTTCCGATAAGGATCAGGCTCTGGAGCAAATGGGCCGGGGGGATGTGCAAATGATCCTTCACATCCCGGCTCATTTTCAACGTGACCTGACGTCCGGCTCTTCCGTGCCCGTACAGCTCACCATCGATGCGGTGGACGGCAGTATGGCCGGGCTGATCCAGTCGTACGGCAGTTCCATCATCGAGGACTTTAACCGGACCCGATCGGCCGATTCAGAGCTCCTTTCCAACACGAGGAATATTTCACAGGCAAAAACGATTCGACTCATTCCGACGAACTGGTACAACCCCGACCTGGATTACCTCACGTTTATGGTGCCGGGTATTTTAGTGGTGCTGGTTTCCATGATCGGGCTTTTCCTGTCGGGAATGAATATTGTGCGTGAAAAAGAGATCGGTACGATTGAACAGTTAAACGTGACGCCCATCCGCAAGTACCAGTTTATCTTCGGCAAACTGGTGCCCTTCTGGGTCATCGGGATGGTGGATTTGCTGGTTGGCCTGGCTTTGGCCCGCTACGGCTTCGATATACCTTTTCTGGGCAGCCTTTGGCTGATCCTGTTTGTGGCCGGAATCTACCTGGTCGTCGTGCAGGCCATCGGGCTGATGATTTCGACGGTTACCGGGACCCAGCAGCAGGCGATGTTCATTGCCTGGTTCATCATGGTCGTATTTATTCTGATGGGGGGGTTGTTTACTCCGATCGAAAGCATGCCCGGCTGGGCCCAGGGACTCACCCAGGCCAACCCTGTAGCCTGGTTCATTAAAATCATGAGAATGGTGCTCTTGAAAGGGGCCGGCTGGCCTGAAATTCAGAACATGGTACTTCTTCTAACCGGTATGGGAGGGCTCTTTTTGATCGCGGCGATGAACAGATATAGAAAAACAGCAGGGTAGGAATGTGTGGCAAGGCCGAGGTCCAATCCGTTCATCCTGCAGGATTCCCACCTGGCCAATTGCAGGAGCTCTCATCTATCGGACAACCGCCTCATGGGAGTGTTCCTCGTTATAGGGCAATGCATTGTCTCCGTTCAGGCTGAGCCGTTCGTTAATGGCCCTGAGATGGTGGTCTACACCGATTTCACTGCCCGGAATAAAACCCGGCACGGTAATCACCTGGGCGACCACCCCATTATATCCCCGGTGCATCACTCCCCGCGGGAGGTAGACCAGGTCGCCGACATTCAACTCATATTCCTCTATAAGCCCCTCCACATCCGACTCCTTGACTTCGCCCGGACGGGTAATCTGATCGACTTTTTCGCTGGTAATTATTTTGGCGCCGGGCTGAGTTAACTGAACCAGGTAAAACTCATCAAACCCGCCTGTGAGGGGGTGGTAGTGGCTGAAGGAATCATAAATTCTCACCCTGTGGGCATTCAAGGCGTGATAGATATATTCACCCACATCTTCCTGCCAGGTCAGCAGGATTCGCCGGTACGCATCAATATCGGTGGCACATCCGCCGGGGACGTCTGTGATGTTGGGATCCCAGTCCGGCCGGATAAAAGAGGGGAGATCGTCCCCCGGTGCTTCGGGGACTTTAAAGACCAGAAAACCCATTTCGGAATCCATCTGCAAGCGTTCCCCTTTGTTCAGAAGCAGGATATCACCGACAATGGCATCGGATTCCTTCCGGGAGTTGGCAGATGTAAAGATCGTGGCCTGCGCCATCACATCCTGATTGGTAACCCCGTCAATTTCCTGGACAAACACCACCTGGGTGTAGTCCTGAGGTTTCACTTCCCGGACGCCGGACAGGTACGACATGTCATAGCCGGGGTTCCGCTCTTTAAAGGCGTTGCGGATCGAGTTGAAGGTTTCCTTATCTCCGCCACTACTCAGATTGACGATCTGTACCTTGTTTACCTTTTCCTGGGCCATACTTGCAACGTTAAAGGTTACGATCAGCAACAATGTCAACGATAGATATTTCATGATTTCCGCTTTTAAGACTTGTCCTGTAACGTAATTCGACATTACTGATTTGGTAACTGCAGGCCTGATCCGACTGTTTACAAATATCAGGAAAATTCTATTGATATTCTAACAGCCTCAACCCTGTTTTGCTGAATCCTTCTGTTGCTGTCCCCAATCCGGTGCAAGTTTGTGCAAATTCTTTTTCAGGCTCACCTGGAGTCCTCCGGCAGGGAATAAACATGCGATGATGGGGTGTAAACGTTGAGTCAAAAAATGTTCGGGGTGAATGGCTGCTTTCCCGTATCTCTACGACAGCCGTTTTCCGCCTCCACTCAACTGCAACGAATGATCAAAAATTACGTAGGATCTTACCGTCATTCATTTTCTCCCTACATTATTTGGAACCA
>JBBDNC010000086.1:0-4494 GCA_040877875.1 Balneolaceae bacterium
GTTTTAACGGAGTCCCGGGATGGACACGGCAGGGTTAAATAAAAATGAACAGGATTCATTCCCCTCCCGAAGAAGTAGCTGAAGGCGGTTCCGGTACGGGACTTCCGGCGACTCATTCAAATAACTTCATTAAAATTCTATGGCCGGACATTCCAAGTGGGCAAACATACGTCATAAAAAAGCGAAGGAAGACGCCAAAAAAGCGAAAGCCTTCAACAAGCATATTCGTGAAATCACCGTGGCTGCACGGGAAGGGGGCGGAGATCCGGATGGAAACCCTCGTTTGGCAATGGCTATTGAAAACGCCAAGTCGGTTAATCTGCCAAAAGACAATATTGAACGGGCAATTAAAAAAGGAACCGGGGAACTGGATGACGGGTCCGGCCAGTATGAAGATGCCACATATGAGGGATACGGACCCGGAGGAATTGCTTACTATATCGAAGTGACCACCAATAATTACAACCGTACCGTTGGTGAAATCCGGCATATATTCACCAAACACGGGGGGAATCTGGGGACGGACGGCTCGGTGGATTATCTGTTTGAACAAAAAGGATCGATCCGGGTGCCTGTAAATGACAATGGTTTCGAAGAAGAGGAGTTTATGTTGATGGCTATTGACGCAGGTGCGGAGGATGTGAATGTGGAAGAGGATTATTTTGTAGTCACAACCTCGCGTGAGGAATTGTTTGACGTGAAAAAATATCTTGAAAATCAGGGTACTGAGGTTGAATCCTCCGAATTAATCCGTATCCCGCTGACTGAAATGAAAGTGGACGAGAATACGGCCCGTTCCAATTTCAAGCTGATGTCAAAGTTTGAAGAGAATGAAGACGTTTCAAACGTTTTTACCAATATGCAAATGGACGACGAAACCCTGGCCTTGGCTGAACAGATTTAATCATGAAGAACATAATGTTCATCCCGGTGAATCGTTAATCCATGCAGTTGATATACTCTGTGCAAGGTTTTATAAAAACATATTTCGTTGGATCCGGTGAATTGAAAAGTGAAAAGGCTATTTAGAATTAAAAAATACCGTAATGTTTAAAAGGACTCGTCATCTGTCGATACTTCTGATCGTTTTTCTGCTCGCATTTGCTCCGAATGATGCCAGAAAAGCCAATGAAGCTTACAGGGAGGGGGACTATGCCAAGGCTGCCGAACTTTATCAAAATGCTTTGGAATCGGATCCGGAAAATCCCCGGCTTCATTTCAATCTGGGAAATGCGCTGGCAAACCTGGGACGAACAGAGGAAGCTTTAGAGGCCTATGAACGCTTTAAGTCCCTGACAGACGATCCCCGGCAACAAGCTCTCGCTGAATACAATATCGGCAAACTCTATTCGGACTCGGAAGAACTGGACAAAGCCGCCGATCACTTTAAGAATGCCCTTCATTATCATCCCGATGATCCGGATACCCGACACAATTATGAACTGGCTCTTCGCCGGCAGCAACAGCAGGAGCAACAAAATCAACAGCAGGATCAGAATCAGGACCAGGAGAACGAGGACGATCAGAACCAGGACCAAAATCAGGATCAAAGCGGACAGGGTGACCAGCAAGAACAAGATGAGGAACAGGATCAAAACCAGGATAACTCTCAGCCTGAATCGGGCGACCAGCAGGAGTCGGATTCTCAGCCCCGGCCCACTCAGATGAGTCTGGAAGAAGCAGAAAGTATCCTGGAAGCCCTGGAACAACGTGAGCGTGAATTGATCCGTAACCGCAAAAAGGAAGCTGAAGAAGAGCCCTCAAACAATGAAAAGGATTGGTAAGCAACGATTAAGCTATTCTATGATTTGGGCCTTCGGAATTTTTTTCCTGGCCTTCAACCAAGTCCAGGCTCAGGATTATTCCCTTGAAGCTACGGTGTCCGAAAACCGGGTTTTTGTAGGAGAGCAATTCACCTTGTCCATTGAAATCCAGGGAAGTTCACTTCGAAACGTCGAACTGCCAAATCTCCCGAATGTCAACGGCGTTCGGATCTTAAGTTCAACTCCCTCACGCAGCCAGAGCATATCCATTGTCAACGGCCGCACAACCACCTCGACGACCTATCGTTATACGCTGATTGCCAGAAACCAGGGAACGTACCGGATCCCGCCTATAACCGTTGTTGTGGACGGCGAAGAGCAGCAGACTAACCCGGTTTCTATAGAGATACTGGAAAAAAGCTCTCTTCAGGAAGACTCCGATACACGCCGGCCGGATATATTTTCGTCGATTGAACTGAATGAGAAATCCCCGATCATCGGCCAGCAGCTTGTTGCAAGCCTGGTCATTTATTTCAAAGAAGGCATTGAAGTTACCTCTTACCAACCCTCCCCGGGCTGGCGAACAGATGGTTTCTGGAAAGAAGAACTTGAAAATATCGAACAGCCAAGAGCTGAAACCGTAATATTCGGGAACGTTCGCTACCGCAAAGCTATCCTGCTGCGTTATGCTTTATTCCCCTCGAGAGCCGGCACCCTGACTCTCTCCCCTTTCGAATTGCATTTGGGAATTCGATCCCAGCCCCGCAGATCGGATCCGTTTGGCAGTGTATTCGGAGGTTTCGGAACTAACCAGCGGAGAGTAACTGTCGAAACCGAACCGATTGACGTTCGTGTGAACGATGTTGACTCTCCTCAAAACGGGTTCTCCATCGGAGCCGTAGGCAATTTTAACATTGAAAGAGAAGCTTCCATTACCCAGGCCTATGTGGGTGAATCGATTGAACTGATTACCCGGGTCAGCGGACAGGGAAATCTTCCACTGATCAGCAAACCGGAATATACGTTTCCGGATAGCTTTGAAAAATACCAACCCCAGGAAGAAACGGACCTGAACCGAAGAGGCACGACCATTAGCGGGACCAAGACATTCCGGGATGTCGTAGTGCCCCGAACAGCCGGAACATTTACCCTGCCCGAAAAGCGGATTGCCGTCTATAATCCCGGTACTGAAAGATATCAGTATGTATCCCTTCCACCCCTCTCATTTGAAGTAACCAGGGATCCGTCTGCGACCCTGGCGGAATCTTCAGGTGATTTTTCCCTGCAGCCGGCCGGCGGACTGGCTGTATGGCAGGAACCGGCGGAGCGGTCTCTTTTTGACCATAGATGGATCTGGATCGGCTTTCTTTTGCCGCTGATTGCCCTGCTGATCGGGTACCGGCAAAAAAAGCTGTTGGAACGGCTTCAAACCGATTCCTCATTTGCACGATCCCATCATGCGTGGGGCCGGGCTATTAAAAGACTGGAGACCGCAAGGGAAGTGCTCAAAACGGGTGCGTTCAAAAACACTTATAACCACCTGCACAAAGCTCTGACCGGATTTATAGCCGACCGGCTTTCACTTCCTGAAGCCGGTGTATCCGATACCGAAATACGAGAACATCTCATGCAAAAAACAGAGGATGAAGAAATTAACAGAAAAGTAAAGCATCTCCTCGACAAATGTGCAACGATTAGCTATGCACCGGCCGGAAGTTCGGAAGATATCGTTGCCGACATTGACAAAACAGAAGAAATCCTTAAACGTCTTCGATCCATCCTGTGAAATTCATTGCCTGGCCTACGATCGTATTCATTACCCTTCAGTTGCTCACCGCATCTTCCCTGTTTGCACAACAGAGTGAATTTGACCGTGCAAATGAATTATTCGAGGAACAACAAATCGAAGAAGCCCTGAGCCTCTACCGGTCGATCGAGGAGGATCAACAGCTATCCGGCAAACTCTTTTATAACATGGGCCTTTCAGCAATTCATCTGGATTCGCTCGGCCTTGCCAAATACTATTTTATGCGGGCAACACAATATCCCGAAATGCGTCATGAGGCACTGGATGCAGTCAACTATGTAAACAACCGGTTTAACAGGCGTTCGGCCGTATTACCGAAACTCCCGTGGGAACGATTTTTTGAATGGCTTGGTGCAGTATTCGGCCCGGTCTGGATGATGGCCATGGGCTTGGTTCTGATAAACCTTGGAATCGCAGGTATCCTCACTTCCTGGTTTACCCATCCCACTTCGAGCCTCTTTCGGAAAGCCGGGAACAGCCTGGCCTGTTTGGGTCTGCTTTTGATGTGCACTTCAATCTATTTACAATACCTGGAGAACCGGTACGATACCGGCGTGATGATCCGCAATGACACCGTAGTACATGAACAGCCGGATGCCGGATCCTCGGCAATCAGCACGGCTTATGAAGGATATACCCTGACCGTTGACAACAACCGAAGCGAACCTGAAGAGAACTGGGCCTATATCCGGCTGGAAAACGGTATGTACGGCTGGATTGAAAGAAAAGCCATTAAAACCTTTTAATAATTAGAAGAAGGCTTTGCAAAACTTGGGATTTAGTTCAAGATTAAGGCTAGAGGAATTTTAAAACCACAGCATATTAGCTATATGTGAGGATTTTAAAATTTCGATAACGCAAAGATTGGGCAAAAGACCGGGTTTTGCAAAGCCTTCTAGAAATGTAATGTTAAGAAAGAAGCGA
>JBBDNC010000087.1:0-4447 GCA_040877875.1 Balneolaceae bacterium
AAATTCCTCTAGCCTTAATCTTGAACCAAATCCCAAGTTTTGCAAAGCCTTCTACGAATAAGATATATTACAGTCTGTGCATAACCATGAATAAATATGCAAAAGAAAAGGAGTGTGAACCAATTTTTTTTCATGTTCTCAGGACTTGTTTTCTAATCAGGTTCAATGTGCAACAGATTGAATATGACGTATCAAGCCGGTTTACTATTTTGATTTACTTGAAAAAACGCGGAATCAATTTCATCCCCATTCAAGTCTCACCTCACCACACTCGCCGTAAGCTCGATATCAGCATGTTTCCAAGCATCATCAAACTGAGCTTTTACCTGCCGTGCCTCGGTCGTTTTTCCCTGGGCTTCCAGGCTCTGCCAGAGGCCGAAAAGCGACCATCCGTTTTTTGGGAATTCATCCAGATCTTCCCTGTATATTATTTCAGCTTCTTCTGCCTTACCGGCATCCAGCAACACGGCGCCCAGTTTTTGACGCACCGGGTAGAACCATTTCGGGGGCTCATCGTACGGGATCTCATTTTCAATCAACATAGCTTCCTCGAACTTTGAGATTGCCGTATCATAATCTTCATGACCGGCTGCGATCTCCCCTTCCAGAACATGGCGGGCAATCCTCAGGAGATTCCTATGATCCGGATCGATCTCAAGCGTTTCATTCTCTATAATGGCGATGATTTGGGTTAGTTCTTGTTCAGCCAAATCGAAATCCTGGCGTGCTGAATAGGCATTACCTCTCGCATAGTGCCGGATTCCCTCTGAATAGAACAGCCCTTCTCCGGGTTCGGGATGGGCCATAATCTCATTCCACATACCAAAGCGTACATAGGCAAATAGCGGAATTACCTTGAAATGCTGAAGTAACGGTATTCCTGTCGCATGAATGGCCTCATTATGAACAAGATCTGCTGTTTGATGAGCCGCTTCGATACTGAGATTCTTTCGTCCCTCAAGAGTAGCTGTTGCCCATAAGAAATGCTGGTTGTGGGGTAAATATACCAGTGGATAAACTCCCTGCGCGTTGCACTGCGCCACATAATCCGTATCCGTGAGGATAGCCCGCTGGTTTGCAAGTGTTCCTTCGTGATATTCCCCTACACGGATATAGGTATGAGACGGCATGTGTACCAGGTGTCCCGCACCCGGAACGGCCATTCGGAGGTTGTTGGCACTTTTCAGTGCAAGTTCAGGAATTTTTGACGCTTCCGTGGCATGGATATAGAGGTGATTTACGCCGATGTGATTCGGATTAACTTCGATCACCGATTCCATAACGTTCAGGATTTTGGGCATCCAGGGCTGAGGATCACCGTTTTTCGCCCAAAAATCCCACGGATGCAGATCCATGAGAGCCTCAGCATAAAGGGACTGAATATGCTGGTCATCCGGATACGATTCAGCAAGCTGCCCCATGGCATCTGCGTAAGCGACATCAAGCGGTGTACGATCCTCGGGCGGGTTCTCTTCGTAGCGGGTTGACAATGCAGCAATGAGATCCTGTTCTTTTTGAGAGCCATTTACTTTCAACTCCTGTGCTTTTTGAAGAGCCTCCCAGGCAACAGGAATAGCGGGTTCCATCATCGGAACATTCAGGTTTGGTCCCTGCACCAGGGAGATTCCCCACCACGGCATCGGGTGATCCGGGTCCAGCTCGGCGGCCTGGCGGAAGCTCCGTTCAGCCTCTGCGTGATTAAAAGCAAAGGATAGTACAATACCCTGGTTAAAAAATTGCTGTACAAGATCATTGTCTGTTGAAATCTCAAAATGAGTATCCCCCATTCCTTCCAGCAGAGGGGCAAACTGGCCTTCAAACAAGTTGCGGCTGGCGTCGGTTTGTTGTGCAATAGCAAAACCTGTGATTCCTGCTATCAGGAATAGTGTAAGGATTGGTATTCGTTTCATATTTACTCCGGTTTGTATTGATTTTTAATTGGTTACCCTGCTTTGTTCTTCTTCCGAGCCTGTTTTTATATCTACAGATTTTATCTGACTGTTCCCGAAATTCCAGGTAAACGTCAGCTTTACATTTCTCTCTCTGAAATCATATATAAATTGAGAATCCAGGTTTTCACTCGTCAGATCTGTGCTCCCATTCCAAATATTGGTATGAAGGATGTCATCAACAGAAAGCCGCAACATTCCCCGGCCTGACGCTATTCTTTTCTGGACACCGGCATTGAGTGAACCCAGTGGCCTCATTTCCATTATTCCCCAAACTGATTTGGATTGATAAAATCCGGAGACTTCGAATGAAATCTCATGAGGCAGATCAATGGTGTTGGTGATATTCGCCGAAAATCCATAATTATTCAGCGTAGGATTCTCATCATAGTGAGCAGTTTTAAATTCCTGAACTGTCCCTGTTAGATTCGTTCGCAATTCCCACCATGGAGCAAAAAACAGAGGGAAACTTGCATTGATTGCATAAGATCGAAAATAACTCAGGTTTTGTGTGCTGTAGGTTTGCTCATTTGTAGATTCATCCAAAACAGGCTGGAAAGGTGCAATGGAATTTTTGGTAAAGCTGTATTGAAGTGAAACGAGCCATTGCTTTTGAGTATAATCCAGCTTCAGTGCATCACTGATGGCCGGGTTGAGATCTGAATTACCTGACAAGAACGTGTTCGGATCAACAAAAAACACAAATGGAGCCAGGTCATTAAAGGTAGGACGCGTAATTCTCCTCGCGTAAGAAAACCCAACACTTCTCTCATTCTGCATTTTTTTCTGAATAAACAGGCTTGGGAAAAGATACCCATCCTGTACATCCACAAGTCCGGGAGTTTCAGGTGTGCTCAAAAAGCGGTCGGTATACTCAAATCGCAATCCTGCATTTATCCTCAGGTCTTCAGCGGGTGTCCAGTTGCCGGATAGATAGCCCGCCGCTGTTTTTTCTGAAAGATCGGCGTCTTGAGTAAACGTATCATTTTCCAGCCAAACATTATCTACCAGGTCCGAGACACCAACTCTGTTTGAAAATTCAGATAGTGATCCTTTAACACCGGTTTCCATTGTAAATTTATCGGAAAGTGCCTGCCGGTAATCCAGTTTTGAGACCCGGATATTGATTGGTGTCTCTTTTTTTACGTCTATACTTTCCCTGTTCAACAGTGAGTTATCGCCTTCAATGAACCTGTTTTTGTAAAGGGATGGATTGTCGTTCTTAAAGTAGAGGTAGTCCACATCAAAATTGAGGGTTTTGTTTTCATCGAACTTGTGGTCAAGACTCACGTTCACCAGCCCGTTTCTCCACCGGTTGGTTTCACGAACCGACATTTCGGTGCTCAGGCTTGAAGTGGGGCTGAATCGGGCGAAATTATCAGAAATATCACGTGTATTCCACAGCCTTTGATAGCCGGTTAACAGCAGTCCGGCTGTCGTTTTACTGCTGATCTGAACTTCCATACCTGCCCGTGCATTTTGAACACCGGTTGCCGGGCTCCGAATATTATCACTGCTTATCTCTCCCCTAAATCCATCCGTAAGTAAGAAACGCTCATTGATCCAGTTGGTCTCCGTTCGGTCGTAGTGGATGGAGTAATCAAAGTACAGGGCCAGTTTGTTCCCTCGTCGGCTGATGTTAACATTTCCGCCGAGCGTTTCCGCCTGATTATACCCCAGGTTACCACCCACCATACCGGTGGTGCCCAGCTCTGTAAACTGCTGCATTTTGATGTGTATAATACCCGCATCTCCTTCCGCTTCATACCTTGCCGGTGGTGTTGTAATCAGCTCAATCTGATCGATATTGGCGGCACTCATACCGTCCAGCATCTGAACCACAGCATCAATGGGGAGCTGAACAAATTTATCGTTGATCATCACCCGCACACCTGTTTTACCGCTCATGGAAAGGGTATTGCTCTGGCGGTTCACCTGGATTCCCGGAGATTTTTCCAGTACCTGCAGTACAGAACTGCCGGAAGATGTTATACTTCGCTGCACATTTACCACCAGCCGGTCAATTTCCTGCTCAAACATCGGCCGGCGGGCGGTGACATTCACTTCGTCCATCTCTTCGAGTGAAACCTGCAGTGTGATCGTCTCAAACCGGATAGGATCCTGGTCTGATTCAAATGGAGCAGACGTAAATCGTTGAAAACCAATCATGGAAACCGACAACAAATACCGGCCCGGATGGATGTTATTCAGCTCATAAACCCCTGAATTGTCAGTAACGGCTCCCTTCACGATCGCGGAATCTGATGGCTGCAGTAAAAGTACATTGGCCCCGGGCAGTTGTGAGCCGTTTTCTTCGACGACAGTTCCCGTTATCACAGCCTGTGATTGAACGTCCAGGCTGTAGAAAAAAAGGATGAAGAATATCGATAGTAATCGGATCAACTGTTTTGGAGTCATTTTTCTAATGGCTTAATATTCAAATTCACACTGAAAAAATTATCCGGATCGTACTTGGCCTTTATTTTTGAAAGACGTTC
>JBBDNC010000088.1:0-4404 GCA_040877875.1 Balneolaceae bacterium
ATAGAGGACCGGTTTTTTAAAAAACCCCGAATACAGATATGAGGTGAAATGGCCTCCATCGATGAAGACATCCACCTTCTTCTCTTTTTCATGGTGTATGAGTTCCACCTTTGTGTTCACTTGTTCTTCATTCTGATCTGCCGGCATCTCATGTCCGGATTGACTCAAAAAACCACCCGTCCAGGTGATTAGCAAGGTGAGAAAACACCCGATGACAGTAGGTTTATAGTTCATGGTTAAGGATTTTATTACGCAGCGATTCAAAAATATAAATTAATACACATCCTCCCCTGTCTCATATTACCCTCCGGTGGCCCGAAAAGATGTGTAGTTTTCAGTTATCAAATTAATACTTGAAAACTTTACCATCGGCCAGCACTTCCTGCCTCTTCTCATCAAAGGTTACATACTCACCTGTACGGAGGGCTGCAGTAGTCATGATGTTGGCAATAGAGTGGTTATACCCTGCAAGTGCACTTGCATTGGGTTCTCTTCGGCTTCTCACACATTCCATCCAGTCACGCATGTGGGTAGAGGTCATGTTATCCGCTCCCGTATTCGCCCCGGTTTCCGCTTCTGCAACGTCGGCCAGAGAAAACTCCGATAACAGGTTCGGTTTCATTCCCATGGCTGAAGCATACCGTTCGGTTAATCCGCCGTTTGCGGATACCTGGTTCGTATTCAGGTTAATCTCCCCGGCATTGGAATAATAGATCTCCTTGACCCCGCCGGCCGAGTTGGTAAATCTTGATGAGTAGATAACCTGGAATCCGCTGGAGGGATCGTCCAGAGGGCCATAGTCAAAGACCGCTGTCATCGTATCATAGTTTTCCCTTCCATCCTTCCAGAGATAGATCCCCCCGTTGGCAGCTACGCTTCGGGGATGGGGGAGG
Source organism: Balneolaceae bacterium (assembly GCA_040877875.1). GTDB lineage: Bacteria > Bacteroidota > Rhodothermia > Balneolales > Balneolaceae > JBBDNC01. The sequence goes on from JBBDNC010000088.1 coordinate 894, forward strand.
CCGCTAAACCAGTGAACGGTATCAATCTGATGTGCCATCCACTGCCCCGGAATTCCGGACGAGTACGGCCAGAACAGCCGATACTCAAGATATTTTCGCGGATCCCACGGTTCATAGGGTCGATTCATCAGGTATCGGTTCCAGTCCGTATCCTGCTCGCGAATTTCTTTGGCAAGCCGGGGAAGACGCCACCGACCCGGCTGATTGACATTCCAGGTCATCTCCACACTCACGATATCTCCGAAATCCCCGGACCGGATATAATCGGCAGCGGCATGATAGTTCCTTCCGCTTCTTCGCTGGGACCCAACCTGAACAATCTTTCCGGTACGCTCCACAGCTTCCCGTGCAGCCCGGTTATCTTCCATGGTCTCTGCAAATGGCTTCTCCACATAAACATCACAACCGGCCTCAACTGCCTGTTTGCAATGTAGTGCGTGCTGGAAATCTGCCGTACTGATGATCACAGCATCGATATCCCCGCGTTCATATAACTCTTCGTTATTTCGTGCAGTTTCTATGGAAGTGTCAAACTCTTCCTTCAAATAAGCGACTCCTTCTTCCCTTCTACGGTTCCAGATATCTGAAACCGCCGTAAATTCAAAATTCAATTCCTCGGCATGATGAAAAAACGAGGGGATCAGCGAACCTCTTGCCCGGTTCGAAAACCCAACGATGCCGACTTGTATCCTGTCATTTGCTCCCAAAATCCTGCCATAACTTTTTGCACTGAGCCCGGCCGTGATACCGGCAGAAACAACTGCCGAGGTTTTCAAAAACTCTTTTCTGGAAAAATTGTTTGATGATTTCATAATATTGCAGGTCTTCGTTGTTAATGAGTTAAAAAAGTCTCCACTGCCGGAAATTTAACAGAATTTAATTGGTCGGCAAGTAAACTCCGATTCATCTGAATCTCTAAAAGTTTTTTGTTGCCACTTGAGTGTCGAATAGTATAAAAAATGTAACGGTTACAATTTCTCTTGTAATCATTCTGATAATCCCAACTGAAAATTCTCAAATGAATGGATTCAAATGTTTTTCGAAGTGATGAACCAGGTTGTTTTCGTGAAGTTCTTCGTGATTTTCAAGAACCTCCATCAAACGGGACTTAAATTCTTTGGCCTCAGGCTCATCACCCGAGAGAACAGAACCGTAAGCGACATGAAGAACCTGCCTTGCATCATTATCATTGAGCAGAGCCGGGAGTTCATTCTCCTTTAGTGAAAACGGGTCCGGTACCCGATCCAAATCTGCTGAAATATGATAGGTTTTTTTATCCTCATTGAATCGTTTCTTGGAAAAGGCCAGTATTTGCCGAAACAGCTCCGGATCAGCTTCCGCAAGTGTTCGCAGTGCTTCCAGATAACTTGTACCGGCCGTTTTTACATGCACCGCTCCTCCATGGATCGAACCGATCACTTCATAAACTGAAAACTTGTCACTTCCCGAATGGATGCTGAGCTTGTACCCTCCGAATATATCGGCAATAGCAAGATGTTGAATATATTCATCCCGGAACTGATCCAGATCTCCCTTGAAATCAATTCCTTTCTCAAAATGCCCACAGAAACGAGGGGCCAGGCTCACCAGTTCCACCCCAAGCCGGTCGAGTTCAGACGCAACCAGGTAATGTTCAAACAGAGTTGTCGGATCGTCGGTTTCATCCACCGACAGCTCCAGTTCAGAGGGATAACCGGGATATTGATTCGCCAGGTAGGCTGCCATTTTTTTTGTGTGGGTAATCACCCTGCCGTATTTGACCATCCCCCGAAGAACCTCTTCAAGGGTCGGGACCAGCTTAAATCCATCTTGCAACTTCACCGGGTTCTTCAAAAACCGGCCGGGGAGGAGATCCGGCGAATCCTCAAGGTCTTTCCAGGGCAGTTCTTCAAAAGCGGCTTTGAGCTCCTCCTCACTCATCTCGCGAGCCTCATCCACCACATAATCACTTGGATCTATGGTAAACATCGTATAACCGGAAGAGACCATCCGGTCGATATCCCCGGTGGTTTTGAGGTGATCTCCATCCGCCCCGAATCCATCATGGTAACCTTCCTGGAAAACAGACCAGGTGGCCGCATCCAGTACGTCTTCAGCGGATCTGCGGGTTCGCTCAAGCTCACGAATGGACTGTTGCGCAAAAACAGGCTTGAATCCGGTTCCGCGGACAGATCTCACATGTGCGGGCCCTGCATTTCCAAGCCGGTCACCAAAACCGTAAGAATTATGCTTGCCAACCCGTACGGGGTTTGTAAATTCAAACCTGCGGCGAAGGGCGGCTGCATTTTCGTGCGATAGGTCACATAGTAAAAACTCCAGGGAGTTTACTTCCACTTGTTCCCCGGAAAAATCCTGAATATCTGCATTCTGATCCCGTTTCCACAGGACGAGCTGCTTGCTGATTCCGTTGCGAATCATGAAGAATGTGACTCCCCCGTCTTCATGAATAGAACGTTTATAAAGGCGGGTACCCGAAAGAGGACTATTTTGATAGTTTATCGATTGCAGAATTATTTCCTCTGTCTGCCTTTCCTTTTCATTCATAGTTGTCAAATTCCTAAAGATGATAAGTAAGATCATAGCCGGCTGAATAACCGATTCTGAAACACCTGGCGTTCGATCACGATCTGCCTCAAACCTGCAGCACCTCGTAACAATCTTCCAAGCCAACTGGAAAAAATTTACTTAAACTTTACCGGTAAAGCCAATAAAATTTAGTGCTAATATAAATTCTTTGCAAAACAACGGGAAAAGATACGTATCTAACTTTCTGCCACGGGGGTCCCTCATCCCCTAATGTAATAATTTTTCCGACCGGCCAGCCCAATCCTCATCCCAGCCAGCCGTCCCGGTCCAGGCTTCGATATTGAATCGCCTCGGCAACATGATGTGATTTGATCTCTTCCGAATGATCCAGATCCGCAATGGTTCTTGAGACTTTCAGAATACGGTCATACGCTCGTGCAGACAAACCCAGCACACTCATCGCTCTCTTCATCATCGCCTGACTTTTTGCTTCCGGCCGACAAATTTTTCTTGCCATCTTTGTAGTCATCTGTGCATTGGAATAAATATTCTTCATCCCTATAAAACGCCGGGTCTGAACTTTCCGCGCTGCCACCACCCTTCCTCTGATGTTCGCGGACGACTCACCCTTCACCTTCGAAGCAAGCTCTTCAAAACTTACTTTTTCAACATCTACATGCAGATCAATCCGGTCGAGCAAAGGGCCGCTGATCTTATCCAGGTATCGCTGCATCTGCATGGGAGTACTTCCTCCCGGTTCGGCCGGGTCGTACCAGTCGCCCGAAGGCGAAGGATTCATCGAAGCCACAAGCATAATCCGGCTCGGATACTCTACACTCATTCTGGACCTGGAGATGCTCACGAATCCATCTTCCAACGGCTGACGCATGACTTCAAGGGCACTTCTTTTAAATTCCGGCAACTCATCCAGAAACAGTACCCCGTTATGCGAAATCGAGATTTCCCCGGGCATGGGGATACTTCC
>JBBDNC010000089.1:0-4371 GCA_040877875.1 Balneolaceae bacterium
GTTATACGCGGGCTGCCGAAGCAAAAAAGATCTGAAAAAAGTTGAAGAATTACTTTTAGGTATAAACATGAGCTTACTCCGAAAAGTCGTTTAAATTTGGTGAGTATTCAAGAATTAAAGCGGTGTATTGTTAGATATTTCAAGTCCTATTTTGTATATTCTAACTTAATTATTAACAGTTAGATACTATGTTTAGAAAGTCTCCAAAACACCCCCAGATTGACCTGTTATCCTCAGCCGGCCAGCATCTCGACGAGCGCCGCCAACGCCAGCTTCGTGATCCTGATCGATGGCATAATTCCTTTTACGAGCATGTGTTCAGCCAAATTGATGAATCCATCTTCAACGTTCTCTTTGACGAGCAGATGGGCGCGCCGAATGCCCCGGCCCGGCAGTTGGTGGGAATGATGATCCTTAAAGACGGATTTGGATTCAGCGACGAGCAGCTCTTTGAATCCTGTCGGTTCCACCTGCTGTTCCGGCAGGCCCTGGGACTTGTCAATCTCAACGATCCACCACCCACCGAATCTACCTATTACCTGTTCCGAAGGCACATCTATGAATATGACCGCGAGCACGGCACGGACCTGCTTGGCCAGGTTTTCGAAGCCATAACCAGCGATCAGCTGCTTGAGTTTGATCTTGGCGGACAGAAGATCCGCATGGACAGCAAACTGATTGGCAGCAACATCGCCAGTTTTTCCCGCTTTGAGCTGGTCTTCAGGACGCTGAAGGTGTTTTGGCAAAGTCTTACCAAGCAGGCCCGGGACAGGGCCCCCCAACCGGTGCAGCAGGCGATGCAGGAGCTGGTCGGGGAGGACGCTCAGACGACCGTTTACCGGTCCAACCGCGAGGAGATTCGACAGCGTCTGGAGGACCTTGGGGGCCTCATGGCCAGCCTTCTGGCCACCTACAGCCCCGAAGACAGCTCCAAATACGGGCTTTTGAAGCAGGTTTTTGATGAGCAATATACCACTGATGATGATTCAGGCCAGGTTGCCGCGCGGGACGCTCAACAGATCGCCGCCGACAGCGTCCAGTCGCCCGACGATCCGGAGTGCAGCTACCGTAGCAAAGCCGGCCAGGCGGTCAAAGGCTACACCGTGAACCTGACCGAGACGATTGACGAGGAGCAGGAGTTACAGTTAATTACCGATGTGCACCTTGCCCCGGCCGATTGCAGCGATGCGGATCTGCTGGGCCCGGCCATCGAGGCCACCGAGCAGCGTACCGGCCGGGACGTGGACACCTGTTATGCCGATGGGGCCTACAACCGAAGCCTGGACAAAGACCAGCAGGCCGGCCAGCAGCATGTGGAGATGGTATTGAGTGGTATTCAGGGCGCTGCCTCCCGCTTTGAACTTACCGAAATCGACCAGGGGGTGAGCGTGTATGACACGAAAACCGGCAAAACCCATCAAGCGGAGCCGGCTCGCCGGCAGAAAAACACCGCCGAACAGCGATGGAGGATCTGGCTGGCCGAGGGGCAGCAGTACCGGTATTTCGGGCAGTCGGCCATCCGGGCCTCGGCCCGGCGGCAGGCGATCAGCACACGTTCAAAATCTGAACGCAACAAACGCAATAATGTGGAGGCCAGTATCTGGCATCTGACCCACACCTTGCGTAAGGATAAAACGTGCTATCGGGGATTAATCAAACATAAGATATGGGCGTGGTGTCGGGCCATGTGGGTGAACATGAGGCGTATTCAGCGATACATAAGCCAATTGGATGGATCAGGCGAACAACCCCAGCACTACACCCCGAAAACTGTTCAAATAGCCTGATCAGAGCAGGCCAAACTACACAATGATCAAAGATTCGCCTATTCAAGAATATTTCTTAACCCAAAGCCGCTTTGACGGGTAATATCGAAAATGTACTTTTCGGAGTGGGCTCAAACATCGAATTGGTTACAAAGGCAGTATCGGAAAAAGCATTCGAGTTAATGAAGAAGTTCAGATCGAGCCATGGCGTGGAAATTAATGATATGCTGATTGCCGCGGCTGCAATGACATTAGAAGTGAAATTGATTAGTAAAAATCAAAAGCACTATACATTTTTACCGGGTTTGGACCTTCTGAAATATCCGGTGAGCGAAGTATAAACAAGTTAAGGCATGGAACGAAGCTTGCCGAGTTCCATGCCGGTGTTGGACAAGCCCGGTGAAAAAGCTATCGGTCGAGTCTATTTGCAATTTGAATAACGGAGGGAACAGGCAGGTGAGCATATTGCAGAAGAGCATCTCTTTTTCCAATGCCCGGATCTGCTTAAATCATCTATTCTGAGGCGAAAAGATCGAATTTCATAATCCGATAATTGCTGATTGTAGGTATTTCGGAAAATAAGGATGCATGTTTTGATTGGGAGGTACCAGCCAGTCCCGCAGCTCATTCGGGTAACGACATCCGTGACTGTGAACATTGACATTGTACTTGGCCACCAGGTTCCACAATACGGCCTGAAGCTTGCTGTGCCGCCGAATCATTTTCAGCCGTCCGCGGGTCAGTTCCCGGAGCTACCGTCTTTCAGGCTGGATCTGGTAGGCCTCGGGAATCAGTCCGGCCTTCAACAGTTCTGCCAGTGTTCTGGCATCTACCTTATCGGTTTTGACTTTTGCATAGCTGATAGCCTTCACCATCTTGGTATGATCCAGGACCATCGGGATATTTCGGGAGCGGAACCAGTCGGAGATCCAGAACCAGAAGCAGGTGCATTCCACGACGACTTTCAACAGACCGTCGAGACAATCAAAAAACTCTTCCAGTACGGCCGGTGAAGCATCCATCTTTGCTTCTATTAGTTGTTCGCCTTTGCCGTTTATGGCAACAATTACCATATTCATTGAATGAAGATCTATTCCTATGTAGGTCATGATGTCTTCCTTGGGTTGGTTATTGGGGAATAATAATCTAAGTGAGGACATCCTTTTTGGAAAGTTCATCGGTTTCGTGCTGACCGGTTCTGATTTTTTTTTATATATCAAAATTGGTCGCCCGGCAGCACAAACCGTGAGCCGTTATTTCTCTAAGGTGAAACATGTCTAACACGCCAATTGTAAATATATTCACACCACTATTTGAGGGAGACGATCTTCAATTAAGTAATTTATTTAACAGTTTAATCCTTTTTGAAAAAGTAATAATTGATAGCAGGCGATTATCTGAGATAAAAACTTTGGCTGATTTATTTGGTTCAAAGAACGTAATCAAACTTATTAAATCGGATAAAGTAGATATAAATGGTGGTATGATTACGACAGGTACGGAATTGAAGAAAACAGTTGGAAATGATTATTTATTCACTGTATTACCAATGCAGTTTGATCCTAAATCTACAAAGGCTAAAGATATTCAGAATCTGAAAAGTCAAATCGGAAAAACTGATGGACAATGGAAAAAATTACTTGTATCTGTATTAAGTGTTTACAGAGATTATTCTGACGAATCATTTAATGATTATACAAACCGTGTTCTTGGTTTTATAGAAGAAGACAATATGGTGAGAGATGCACTCCTCAAAAAGTTATTTAAAACCTATTTTGAATCAGATGCTTCTAATAGAGTTAAAATAGTCAGGGAAGACAAAAACCTTTTCCGGTTTAATTTTTCAAGCTCGGCAGATAGTAAAAAGCAAGAATCAATGTTGGAGAGTTGTTCTACTAATTTGATTCTTGGTATGAATAGAATTGTTCGCAATAATTTTAATGAAATGTATTTTAATTCAATGATTGGTTATCAAAATCGTGAATTAGAGTACCAAAACTATAATAGTTCTTATATCCATCAAAAATTTGATCCTAAAAAACAATTCGAAAGGCATGAAAAAGTATTAAGTATCAATGGTTTGCCAGCAATTAAAGAATCAGAAGTAAAAAACATAGAATTCAAAAATTTCCTCAAAGCAATCAATTCTGATGAAGTAATAGAGTTCAGAAGTTGGTTATGGAATATTGATAATTTAGAAGGTGATGAATTAACAGAAAGAGTGAATAATTTTACTAAAACAGTGGATAAGTTTCTGAGAGTGCCGATACTCAAAAAATCTTTTGATTTTCTTCAATCTCTATTAGTATCTGGTACTACTGGTGATACATCAGGTGTTTTAGGAGAAGTATCTGGGTCAATCATCGATAAATATATTTTCAATAAACTAAGACGTAAAGATCATTTTACTTTTATCAATGACATATATCCATCGATTTTCAAGAAATAACAAGCAAATACTCGAGCGGACGGGTTCTCGATAAGTTTTTGAACTTCAAGTTTATAGCCCCACCGCTCATTTGCCAAGCCGTTTGCTCACTTATAAATAAATGAGATGGAATATTGGTTTTGGATAATATTGCTTTACGTCGTTACGATTTACACA
>JBBDNC010000090.1:0-4360 GCA_040877875.1 Balneolaceae bacterium
AAAAAGCACGGTACTGATGATCTTCCAGAAATGCTTTAAATCCGAGATACATCCGGACTGCATAGCGAAAATTTTCTTCCGGCATCTCCTTGTCTACCTCAAAATTCTCGCGGTCCATTTCCATCTGTTTGTCAATCTCCCCGTCGGAAACCCGTTCCATGTGCCGGTAGATTTCCCCGATATATTCACGGTTCACTTCGGGGCCGATAATCCGTGTGAATGCGGCTTCATCCGAAAGTGTATCCCCCATTCCATGCATTTTGCCAAACACAGCGATCTTCATCTTTCGTAAAGCCGACGCCGCAGCCACGGCCCGAGCCCATGCCCCTGTAAAATCTTTAAATTCATCACTTTTCCAGTCGGCTGAAATCACCTCAAAATGATCTCCGATCGTACGGAGCAGGGCATTCGCCATATCCTGAGCTCCATGAATCCCCTGATTCAGAGTCAGTTTTTTCATATTCCAGTCCTGCCTGACTTCCGGAACAGGTTGTATATTTGCCAGCAGGATTGGCAGGCTGTTTTTTTGCAGAGCATGAACCGTTCTCATCGACGGACCGTAAGTCAACATGACAATCATAACTCCGTCGAGGTTTTTTACATTAAATTCTGCTAAAATCCGTTCGATATCCTCCCGGTTTCTCGCAGCTCCCGGAAACGTCCACTCGGCTACGTCGCCAAGCTGATTACACACTGCTTCTGCATAGTTTTCCTGCAATTCTGTAATGTCCGGATACGAGTCATCATATAACTCCTGCATGATGCCCAGAAGGCCGATCTTTGGTTTGCCTGTTTCGATCATTCCTTGTTATTGAATGTTGGGGTTGGTTATTCAGATTTTTGTTTATGCTTCAAAGGCAGAGTATGGTTCGGTAAAATATTTTCACTTCGGGCCGGTCCTGTCAAAAAATAAAGGGCACCCCGGGCGTTTGACCAAGCCGGCCTGAACCCCCTCGTCCATTCCCGCCCGGCTGGCCGTGAAACTTCCCATGTTCTGCTTTCGATAAGAGACTCATCGCTGTTCGGGATCCTGCTCCCCCGGAACAGAGAGAAACCTTTGTTGGATCGTAAAACTCAATCCTGCCCGTAGTATGAATCTTTTCCATGTTTTCTTTCATAGTGTTTTTTGATGAGAGAGTCTTTCAAACCCGATGTGCCGGGTGCGATTTGCAAACTGAGGAATGCCATCTTCGCCAACTCTTCAAGCACTAAACTATTTGTTACAGCTTTCTCCGCTGTTTTCCCCCAGGTAAACGGAGCATGACATCCCACCAAAATCATCTCCACCTCTTCGTATGAGATTTCACGGTGCCTGAATTCATCCAAAATCTGGATTCCGGTCTGATACTCATAATTCCCACGGATCATTTCGTCTGACATCGGGGGGGCACACGGGATATCCATTGTCAAATGATCGGCGTGGGTCGTACCGAGGATCGGAATATCTTTTTGTGCCTGGGCCCAAGCCGTGGCATAGGTGGAATGGGTATGTACAATCCCTCCGATTTTTTCCCATTCTTTATATAAGACCGCATGGGTTTTGGTATCGGACGATGGACGGAGGTCCCCTTCTACCACATGGCTTTCGAAGTCTACAATCACCATGTCGCCGGGCTGGAGCTCATCGTACGGCACCCCGCTCGGTTTGATGGCAAAAACTTCCTTTTTTCGATCGACCGAACTTACATTCCCAAATGTGGCAAGAACCAACCCGAGCTCGTTAATTCTCATATTGGACCGGTAAGCCCGTTCCTTAAGTTCCCTGAATTCGCTCATTATTTACCTACTGTTAAAGAGGATTCTTTTTAAAATATCCGTCAACCTCCCCTCTTGACAGGGGACGGTATAGCCAGGCAGGCGACAGCCGGCTTGGCTATGCCCGGGGTGTGTTCGGAGGTTCAGACTTAAAACTTTAAACACACTCCTATTTCCGTTCAACAACCAGCAAACACACCCCTGATTACTCTGCTGAACGCAGAGTAATCTTCCCCTCTCGAGAGGGGACTTTTTTGAATCCTACATTTTCACTTCTGCCTTCTCATGTCGAGAGGGGACTTTTTTGGATCCTGCCTTTTCACTTCCCATTTCCTACTTTTCACTTCTGCCTTCTCATGTCCCCAACTCGGTCCGTTCCTCCACAACGTTCCCGAAGGTTACATACCGGCTATACAGATTATTATAAGTTTCCGCTCGCTCCGGATCCGGTTTGTATACCCGGTCAAATCCGTTTCCCATCACCTCCATCGCCTGTTCCACCGATTCGAAAATTCCGGCTGCCGTGGCTGCAAACATGCCCGCTCCGAGGGCACAGGTCTGTTCGGATCGAACGATTCTGATCGGCATGTTGAGAACTTCCGCCAGGGTTTGCATCACAAAAGGTGATTTTTTGGCTACCCCGCCGAGTCCCAGAATCCCCTTGACCGGGATTCCCTCGTCTGTAAACCTTTCGACAATTGCCCGGGCTCCAAAACAGGTCGCTTCCACCAGTGACCGGTAAATTTTCGGTGCATTGCTGCCCAGGTCGAGTCCTTCGATTGCCGCTTTCAGTTTTTGATTGGCATCCGGAGTTCTCCTGCCGTTCAGCCAGTCGAGCGCTACGATCCCCGACTCTTCCACCTCAACCTTTTCGGCGGCATTCGAGAGTTCATCCAGCAAGCTGTTACGGAGTTCATCTTTCAGCTCGTCCTTCACCTCCCTGCTGAAGCGGTCGCTTTTTTCAATCAGGTGATCGACCGGCCAGAGAAGCAAATTCCGAAACCATGCATACACATCTCCAAAAGCAGACTGGCCGGCCTCGAGGCCGATCATACCGGGAATCACGGACCCGTCCACCTGTCCGCAAATTCCCTTTACAAGTTTTCCTTTCAATTCTTCCGGGGGAGCCACCAGCATATCACACGTAGAAGTCCCCATCACCCTGCTCAGATAATAGGGTTCAATTTCACCCCCGACGGCGCCCATATGAGCATCAAAAGCACCCACACCGACCACTACATCACCGGGTAATCCAAGTTTTTCCGCCCAATCCCCGGAGAGGGTTCCCGCAGGCTTGTCCGACGTATACGTTTGCCGGTACAGCCGGTCCCGCAAGCCGGCAAGTAGAGGATCCAGGGCAGTCAGATACTCTTCAGAGGGAAGTCCGTCAAACTCTTCGTGCCACATCGCCTTGTGTCCGGCCGCACAACGGCTTCTTTTCATCTCTTTTATATCCTTGCCGCCGGTGAGTTCAAAGGGGATCCAGTCGCAATGTTCGGCCCATGACCAGGCAGCCTCCCGTACCTGTTCATCTTCCCTCAGAGTATGGAGGATCTTTGCCCAAAACCATTCGGACGAATAGACTCCCCCCACATAGCGGGTATAGTCCCCCTCCTTCCAGTTTTTTGAAAGGTCATTGATCTCCTCCGCTTCCCGTATTGCCGTATGATCCTTCCACAGGATAAACATGGCATTGGGGGTTGTCTTCGAATCCTTTCTTCAGGGCAAGGGGCTTTCCCGAAGCATCCACGGCTACAGGGGTTGAACCGGTCGTATCGACCGATATGGCCCGGATCTTCTTGATTTGACGGGGTGAAAGATCTTTCAAAAGAGCCCGGACCGTACTTTCCAATCCCTCCAGGTAATCGAGCGGATGCTGCCGAAACCGGTTGTGTGCCGGATCCGAATAGGCTCCTTTTGCCCATCTGGGATAATGGAATACTGCATCGGCAATTTGTTCGCCCCCCGTATCCAGCAACAACGCACGTACGGAGTCCGTCCCGAAATCCACACCGATTACATATTGAGAGTTCTGAACGCCGGCATCCATCGTCATATCACGAAAATCGATTGGTTTTTTTGAACAGGTCAACAGGCAGCCACGTAATGAATTAAAAAAAACGAAATGCTGAAAATATCAGTCTCATCCGGGATCACAGATTCATGTATATTCATCTGTATCGGGGATTTTTTGTCTGTCAACCGGGGTTCCAATTTGCCTGTTGAAACTCACCAACGACTGTTTTCAAATCGCCCGCGTGGAGCATCCCGGGCTCCGCCTTCTTAAAGTGTTATTTTAACACTTTTATACTTTTACTGCAAACCGATACCTGAATCAACCTGGCCGGATGGATTAAAAAAGCTTCAGAGAGGCTGCCGTATATACACAAGTTGGGGATAAGTGTTGATATGGAGTGCCAAAAAATTATTACGGTTCGTCTTAACAGAATCAGTTACCTGCCCTTGTTTTCACATAAAGAGGGCTTTGAAAAACCAGGGGTTTTGTTCAATATCAAAGCCTGAGCGAATTCGGAACCGCAGTTTATTAGACATAAATGAGGATTTCGAATTCGCGAAAATGCTGAGATTGGGCAAAACAACGGTT
>JBBDNC010000091.1:0-18049 GCA_040877875.1 Balneolaceae bacterium
CCGAATTCGCTCAGGCTTTGATATTGAACAAAACCCCTGGTTTTTCAAAGCCCTCACACTTTATGTGTAAAAGTGAAAAATGAAAATGAATATGGAGAAGGACAAAACGGCCGCCATTTGTCGGACGAACGCAGAAAAAGGGTTCGGGGTTCACATAGATTGAACGCGGGAAACTGATTTCTACGATCGGAATCGTTCGCCAACCGGCAGATTTACCCTGTTTGATTAACGAATCCGGCTCTCCGGCCTGAATCAATATGTTATGACATAACGTGTTATCATGAAAATCATTTACCTTGAAAACTATGGCTGAATCGATAAACGGAATCCATCATATTACGGCTGTTTCCGGCCAACCGCAGGAAAATATCAATTTTTACACGGGAATTCTTGGCCTGAGGTTTACAAAACGAACCGTCAACTTTGACGATCCGCTTACTTATCATCTCTATTACGGGAATTATCATGCCACACCGGGGAGTTCCATTACTTTTTTCCCGTGGGCGAATGCAGTGGAGGGATCCCCCAACCCGGGTGAAGTAACCGTGGTTCAATATGCTATTCCGGGAGATTCCCTGGAGTATTGGAAGAATCACTTACAAGAGAAAAAGGTTGAGGTGGAGGGCGAAGATGAAGTCTGCGACCGTCCGACTCTGTTTTTGAAGGATCCAAACGGCATGCAAATTGAACTCGTGGAGGACCCGGAAAGTTCGGAGCTTGATACCCGCGGTTATGGCGGGATTCCCGATGCGAAGGCAATCCGTGGGTTTTTCGGGGCTACATTGAGCCTGGCAGATGCCGGCCGGACAGCCGAACTGCTCCGCGAGTTTGGATGGGAGCATGACGACATGGAAGGAAACCGAATACGGTATATTTCAACGCCTGACAACAAGCTGGGAAGAGTTCTCGACCTGATCGAACAACCGGACCTGAGCGGCAGGTTTGGAAAAGGTTCCGTTCACCATATTGCCTTCAGGGTGCCGGATGACGATGCCCAGGCTGAATGGAGGGAAAAGCTGTTGAAAATGGGGTTTCAGGTTTCACCGGTGAGAGACCGGCAATATTTCAGGTCGATCTATTTCAGGGAGCACGGGGGTGTGTTGTTTGAACTTGCGACTGACGGGCCCGGTTTTACGAAGGATGAATCTCTTGAACATCTCGGTGAGAAACTGACCCTTCCTCCCTGGTTTGAGGAACACAGAAAACAAATCGAAAAACAACTTCCAGAATTAAAGATCAGCTTGGACTGACTTCTTCGCCGGAAAGCCGAAGTGAAGGTTAGAATATCCCCTTCATACTGGCCAATCTTCAGTCCGGTAGGCTGAGTCCCAAAACATCCATTCCAGGCGGGTGGAATCAACAAACGCTTTCACCATTCGCTTACGGGTAGAGGCAGAGGCTTTTTCAGCCGTCTCGTCTGTGATTTCAATTGCCCGGTCTACACTTTTCGAAAACTCTTCCCCTGCATAGGTATCGATCCAGTCCTGGTATGGATTCTTGTCAGCCGCCCGCTTATGGATATGGAGTCCGACCTCGCGGTAGATCCAAAAGCAGGGCAACAAGGCTGCGACGATCACCGGATATTCTTCCACCGCCGTCGTTGCCAGGAGAAAGTGGGTATAGGAAAAACAGGTAGGCGATTTCCCGACATCCACATGTGTTTGATACCGATCGAGAAAACTATCATGGAGGCTGCGTTCCACCACAATGGCCCCGGTAGCAAATTCGAGGAAATCCTTTAGTTCATCGGGCGACGGACTTTTTGTCCCGGCAATTGCCAGGGCCCTTGAAAAATCGGCAAGATAGAGGGCGTCCTGTTTGATATAAAAGGAGAAGATCTCACGGTCGAGAGTCCCCTCGGTTAATTCCCGGTTAAAGGGAAGGTCCAGAATTTCCTTGTAAACAGGTTTGATTTCATCCCAAAGTGACTGTGTGAACTTCATATCAGTTTACTAAGTTTACAATTTAACTATTTTTATTACGAAAGTAGGACGTAAACGGCAAAAGTGAAAAGTGAAAAGTGAAAATGCCTCCCAAAAATTCTAAGTGAACGTTATATTGGCACTTTACATTTCATTGTTAAGAATGAAAATGGACAGTATTAAACGAATCTGCTAACGTCATGAAAATTGAGATCTGGAGCGACATATGTTGCCCTTTTTGTTATATCGGGAAACGACATCTGGAACAGGCACTCAAGGAGTTTGAGCATGAGGATGAGGTCGAAATTATCTGGCACAGCTTTGAACTTAATCCCACCAGCAAGATGAATCCCGATCAAAATATCTATGAATTGCTGGCCAGAAAATATGGACAATCTCTGGAATGGGCCAAAAAGGCCAACGAAGATCTCAAGCAAAAGGCTTCTGAAGTGGGTATCGATTTCAATCCTGAAAAAATCATCCCCACCAATTCGTTTGATGCCCATCGCCTGATAAAGCTGGCTGATAAAAAGGGAATAGCAGATGAAGCTGAAGAAAAGCTGTTTGCCGCCTATTTTACCGAAGGGCGACATATTGCTCAGCCAGAGACATTGAAACAGGTCGGAACAGAAATTGGGCTCGATGTTTCAGAAGTTGAAGAGATGTTGGCGACCAATGACTTTTCAGATGAAGTGCGGTCAGATGAGAGAGAAGCGCAAAAAATCGGTGTTCGCGGTGTCCCTTTCTTCGTTTTTAACCGGAAATACGCTGTTTCTGGTGCTCAACCGGTTCACACCTTTATCGAGACGTTGGAAAAATGTTATGAAGAGGATCGATCGGAGGTTGTCAGCTAATGGATGGATCCTCCGATTCGGTTTTCTAAGTATGATGTGGAAAGCCACTGGTCTACAGTGCATAAGACAACAAACCCACCCGGCAGAGACTTCTTCAGGTTTGAAATCGACCGCAGAGTCGGGATTCCGGTATCCGATGATCCGAAGACTCCGGAGTCACTCGTGCCAAACATCAAAAAAATGATGAACCGGGCCATGTCCCCCGCCCAACTGGTACCTGGCCCCGGCTTCTATGGCTCCGCTGATGTACTGCTTGGCGAATTTAACGGCATTTTGTAATTCATCGCCCTGGGCAAGGTAAGCGGCAATTGCCGAGGAATAGGTGCACCCTGTGCCATGGGTGTTCGGGGTGTCGATTTTACGTCCGGAGTAGGTATAGACGTCAATATTCTTATGATCTCCACCCTGTGTACAATAAAGGGAGTCGTTTGCAGTGTCGGAGTTGAAATGGCCTCCTTTGATCAGGACATTCTCTGCGCCTTTGTCGATCAGAATTTCTGCAGCATACGGAAGTTCCGATTCTGTTTTAATCTCCAGGCCGGAAAGAACCCGGGTCTCCGGAAGATTGGGAGTAATGAGAGTTGCAAGCGGGAACAAATGTGTGACCATCTCGTCAATCGCATCATCCTGTAGTAATTTGTCTCCGCTTTTCGCTACCATGACCGGATCCAATACAATATTTTTTGCCTTATGAGCTTTCAAACGGTCAGCAACCGTCCGAATAATATCGGCTGAGAACAGCATCCCGATTTTCACAGCATCGGCGTCGATATCATCCATAACCGTATCGATCTGTTGCGCTACGAAATCCGTATCAGCTTCCTGAATTCCAGCTACGGTGAGTGTGTTCTGTGCGGTCATTGCTGTGATCACTGAAAATCCGTAACAACCCAACGCAGAAAAAGTTTTCAGGTCTGCCTGGATCCCAGCTCCGCCGCCGCTATCCGATCCGGCAATAGTCAAGGCTTTGGAATAATGTTTGGGTTTACTCATGTTTATATCGGTTTCAAGATTCAATATTTTTGAAGGGGTCATATCCGCGTTTGTTGATTTTAAATGAGTTCCCATCGGAATTCAATCGCAGTTCAGAGGGACCGTCCGTGACGTCACCGATTACCGAGAACGGGACAGAGAATTTTTCCCTAAATTCATTTCGGACTTTTTCTATCTCGGTTTTGTCAATCGTAAATAACAGGCTGTAATCTTCGCCGGCTGACAGTGCGAGTTCCAGTGGCTGCCATTCGAATTTCTCACAAGTTTCCCTCAGGTTTTTGGATAAAGGCAATTCTTCCACATCAATTTGAAGAGTTGCACCGGATTCTTCTGCAATATGGCCGGCATCCGACAAAATACCATCGGAGAGGTCGATCATTGCATGGACTGCCGGAGAACGGGCCAGAAATTGAGCTTCCCTGATAAAAATACGGGGTCGGTTATGGACCTTTATAAGCTGTCTGTATTTTTCATCATCCGGGAGGTCATTGATTTCCAATAGCTTCAAGCCTGCACCGGATTCACCCGTGGAGCCAAGCAGGGCAATTTTGTCGCCTGGTTTTGCATTCGAACGCCATAAAATTTGATCATGTTTTGCGATTCCCAAAACGGTGTAATTGATCAAGAGGCCGCTCTCGCTTTTTGTTGTGTCACCTCCCATCAGCTTTACATGATATTGCTCCGATAGTTTGCGGGTTTCACTGAGAAAAGCGTCCAGCCAGTCGAGGGGGATATCGAGCGGCAGGCCTATACTCAGGAATGCGTAAACAGGTTTCCCTCCCATCGCTGAAATATCACTCAGGTTTACCGCAAGTGCCTTATATCCAAGATCCCTCGGAGAAATCCGATCGAGATAAAAGTGAGTGTTTTCAATAAGCAGGTCCGTCGTGACTAACATACTTTCTGAATTGCCGAATGGAAGAACCGCACAGTCGTCACCGATGCCGGCAGTTGAGGACGTTCGATGGCGCCCGAACATCCCGGCTATTTTTTCGATCAGTCCGAGTTCACCCAGTTCTTCCAATGAATTAAATCCTTCAAAAAGAGATGATTGAGTTTCAGACATACATGTATTTTTTTAGAGTTGACACAGCAGAACGTTTAGTGGTAACAACTTCTGGATTCGAGAAGCCTGACGGTCTTCTTTTCGTTTTTGCAACGACCACGCAGGTTCGGCAGATTCCCTGCCGGAGTGATGACGAAGATCAAAAAACCAAAAAAGGCCGAATTCCGGGTGAAAAAACGGCCTGATATGTACGAATCATCGTCATCGGTTCCATTTTCCTCCGCCGGTATCATCCGGTTCAGGTTTTGAGGGTTTTATCTCAGTCCCGTAAAATCTGGACACCCCTAATGGTTCTGGGTAAAAGGTCATTAAAAAAAGAACATACCAACGATTACTTTGCCTGCACATTAACTATCTCTTGAATATAAGGCAACTAACGGCCAGACAAAAAATGTTGTAACTTGACTGATTAGAAGCCAATTGCCGTTCTGTAAGGAATGGGTGAATGAAGAAATTTTGTTAAATGAGTGCTGTGGCCGAAATGAATTCCCAAACTGATTTTGTAATTATCGGTGCCGGTGTGATAGGATTGTCCATCGGCTGGCAACTCGTGCGCCGGGGCGTTCGTGTGACTCTGCTGGAGAAAAATCAGGCAGGCGGGGGAGCCAGCCATGTGGCCGCCGGCATGCTTGCCCCCCATGCGGAGGTTGGATTTGAAGAAGTCGGGTTGCTGAAGTTTGGAGAGTACAGCCTTCAGCTTTATCCGCAATTTGTTTCAGAGATTAAAGCCGACAGCGGAATAGACCCCGATTTTACGAAGTGTGGAACTCAGTTGGTGGGGATCGGCCGGGATGATTCGGAATACCTCAGGCGATTGTATGATTTCCGGAAGGAACTTGGGCTCTATGCCGAATGGACCGGGGGATCGGCAGCCCGTGACCGGGAGCCCCTGCTTGCCCCGCGGATTACTTCCGGTGTGTGGCTTCCGAACGACGGACAGGTGAATAACAGGCGGCTTCTTGCCTCACTCATTAAAGGGTTTCGGCAACTCGGGGGGAGGCTTCACGAAAATACAGAGGTGAAAGAGGTTGAAATATACGGGGAACATGATTTTACGGTTCATACCGGGGAGTCGGAATTTCATGCCCGGTCACTGGTCGTTGCAACCGGCTGCAGGATGCCGGATTTCAAGGGGTTGCCGGAGGAAGAACTTCCTCCTGTTCGACCGGTTAAAGGACAAATTTTGTCGCTTCGAAGCAATCGGGAAGTAAATTTAAGCCATATCATCCGGACTCCCCGGGTCTATTTGGTCCCTAAATCCGACGGATTGATTCGTGTTGGCGCTACCAGTGAAGAAATGGGATTCGATACAAATCCGACAGCCGGGGGACTTAAAGAGTTGCTGGATGAAGCGTGGGAAACTGTTCCGGCCATCTACGAACTTGAAATCGAGGAATTTATCGCCGGATTGCGGCCGGCCAGCCCGGATCACGGTCCTGTGATTGGCAAGTCCGCTGTTCCGGGTTTATCTTTTGCTACCGGCCATTATCGTCACGGTATACTATTGGCCCCGGTTACAGCGTATGAATTAGTGAAGGAGTTGGTGGACGATGAAACCTCGGACCATCTGGTGCCCTGGAAGCCCGGACGATTCAAGAAAAACACAAGGAGTCTGTCGGACTTCCTCTAATTTACTGTGGAAAAACGGGACAGGGTCCTATTGCGCAATCTTTTTTTGGTAAAAAGAATTCTTATTCGCATCAAAAAGAGTGTGCAATCTGCCACAAACCTGAGATTCCTCGGTAACCATCATCGAAGCCTGACAGACTCCCGGGAATCATTGATTTTTCATACTTGACAAATACATATATGAAGTTCATAGTAAACGGTGAAGAACATACGTTTGAATCGGGAATGACGGTTCAGGATTTGCTTGATTCACTTGACTATCCAACCCAAAACGGCGGACTGGCTGTGGCGGTGAATGATGAGGTGGTCGCACAGCAGCAATGGCCTTCCTGTAAACTATCCGGGAATGACCGGGTCGAGATCATCCACGCCACACAGGGAGGATGAATGGCAGTGAAAAGTTATCAGTAAACAGTGTGTCATTTTAGTATTTGTCCAGAATCGACATTATTCAATTTTCGACCTTAACAGAGAATAAAGAACGGATGTTGAAATTCATCACAGGAAAAATAAAAAATTGAGTAGTTTTACGTCCTCCATTCAATTTTCAAACCACCAGTTGGCGGACAAAATTTAAAATTTTCGACAGAATGAGTAGCAAATTGAATATTGCCGGCCGCACGTTTAACTCCCGCTTGATTATCGGTTCTGCCCGGTTTCCAAATCCGGATACAATGGGCCGGGCTATCGAAGCCAGCGGTGCGGAAATGGTAACCGTGGCAATCCGGCGGGTGGATCTAAAGAACCGGGACCGGGAAAATATCCTAAATTATATCAACCGGGAGGAATATTTTCTACTCCCGAATACAGCCGGCTGTTTTACGGCGAAAGATGCCGTACTGACTGCCAAACTGGCCCGGGAGGCATTGGAGACAAACTGGATCAAACTGGAAGTAATCGGTGATGTCGAGACTCTTTTCCCGGATATACCCGAGCTGTTGAAAGCGGCAGAACAACTTTTGGCAGATGATTTCACCGTGCTTCCCTATTGCAATGACGATCCTGTAACCTGCCGCAAGCTCTCGGATATGGGATGTGCTGCCGTGATGCCACTTGGAGCCCCGATCGGTTCGGGTATGGGAATACGAAACCCTTACAACCTGCAGATCATCCGGGAACAGATAGACGTGCCCCTGATTGTAGATGCCGGCGTCGGGACAGCCTCGGACGCTGCCCGTGCTATGGAATTGGGAGCGGACGGCGTTCTGATGAATTCGGCGATTTCCCAGGCGAAGCACCCTGTATTAATGGCCAAAGGGATGAAGCTGGCGATTGAAGCCGGCCGCCTGGCCTGGGAGGCCGGGCGTATGCCGAGACGGTTGTATGCCAAAGCTTCGAGCCCGATTGAAGGAGTGATAGGGACCTCCCCCGATGATTGATTTTCGTTATTACCTGGTAACCGGCCGCAACCAGTGCCAATCCGGAGATCTGGAAGAATGTGTGCGCCAAGCATGCCGCTCGGGTGTCCGGGCTGTACAGCTTCGGGAGAAGGATCTTTCTGGTGCCGAACTTTACCGGCTTGCAAAACGCCTGCGGGCCGTTACCGGCGAATTCGGAGCCGGCTTGTGGATCAATGACCGGCTGGATATCGCCCTGGCAGTTCAGGCCGACGGTATCCATTGTCCGGAGGATGGGTTGCCTCCCGATGTGGAAAAACGGCATGCGCCCGGACTGAAAATCGGAGCGAGTGTACATTCACCCGAAGCAGCCCGGAAAGCTGAGCAGGCAGGGGCGGATTTTTTGTTGTTCGGGCCGGTTTTTAAGACCCGGTCAAAACCGGAAGCCGAGCCTCAGGGGATCCCGGAATTAAAAAAAATTACCGGTCAAAGCCGTTTGCCGGTATTTGCAATCGGGGGCATCACTCCGAAACAAGTCGGCGAATGCCTGGAGGCCGGAGCCTGGGGAGTAGCCGGTATTTCATCGATACTGGGATCGAATAAAATCAGCAAAACCGTAACCGAATACTCCATTCATCTGGAAACTTTATGAAACATCGAATCAAGGGTGTTTACCTGATTACCGATACGAGCATTCAGAACCGCTTTAGTCACGTAGGGCTTGCCCATAAAACCGTACCGGTGGGACTTGATATGATTCAACTGCGCGACAAGGAGATGTCCGCCGGCCCCCTTCTGGACATAGCTGGGGATATTGCCCGGATCTGCCGGGAGACTGACTGCCTTTTTATCGTCAATGACCGGGTGGATATTGCTTTGGCTTCCGGTGCAGACGGGGTACACCTGGGCCAAAATGATTTTCCTATTCGGCAGGCCCGCGAGAGGCTGGGGCCTGGAAAGATTATTGGGGGAACTGCTTCAACCCTGGAAGAAGCGAGGAGTGTTGAGGAGGCAGGGGCTGACTATATTGGATTTGGCCATATTTTTGAAACCGGCACGAAAGTGAAAAACTATCCGCCCCGCGGACTCGACGGACTCAGGAGGGTTGCTGAGGCGGTCAGCCTGCCCATTACAGCGATTGGGGGAATTCATGAAGAGAACATGCAGGAAGTTATCCGGGCCGGCGCATCAGCGGTTGCCGTCAGCTCGGTAATTTGCAAAGCCGAAGATCCGGGAGAAGTTGTAAGGAGAATGCGGATGAAGCTTGACCGGTTTTCCTGAATTTAAATGGAGTTTATTTATCCTGTCTCTGTTATCTTAAGGATCTTTGAATCCGCCGGCGGGTAGCCCGGTCTTTGCATCATTGACCGGCAGGCAGCCATACAGGAGCGAGATGATTCATCGAATATAGGCTGCGGTTTAAAATCGTTTTCGTGTTCAAAAATGAGTTTGCCGGCCTTTATCCCTTACAATTTTTTGCCGGCGGATTCAAAGGTTCCACAGTGACCTGTTAACATTACATACCCTCAGAATCATAATTTAATTCAATCCACATGCCGTCTTTTGACATCGTAAACCAGGTAGACGCCCAGGAAGTCGATAATGCCGTCAACAATACGAAGAAAGAAGTTTCAACCCGTTATGATTTCAAGGGATTGCATACGGAAATCAACTATGACCGTCAGGCGAATACCCTTGATTTAACGGCTGCCGAAAGCATGAAAATGCGTGCTGTCCGCGAAATGCTGATTAAGCATTTTGTGAAACGGGGCTTATCGCCGAAAATCATGGAGATCGGAAAAGAAGAAGGGAGCAGCCAGGGCTCGGTTAAGGTCAAAGTCATATTAAAGGAAGGTATCGAGCGGGAAACGGCCAAAAAAATAGTCAAGGAAATCAAAGGGACAAAAACCAAAGTTCAGGCGGCAATACAGGAGGATCAGGTACGTGTGACCGGGAAGAAGATCGATGATTTACAAGAGGTCATTCAACACCTAAAAAACAAAGATTTCGGGATTCCTCTGCAGTTTATCAATATGAGATCCTGAATCAGGGAAAACCGGCTGCTGACTGAATTTTGGAAAATATTATAAGCTGAACCTGATCCACGGCGACGTGACCGCCCTGCAAATAAGGAGGCACCTATGAAGAAGCAACATTTTAATGAATCCTACGGCTTAAAAGCACCCGAAAATTATGAGCGGTACTTTGTACCGGCCATTGGAGAACCTTTGGCAAAAGACCTCGTTCGTCTTGCAGATCTGCGATCGGGTGAACGGGTATTGGATGTAGCCTGTGGTACCGGAATTGTGGCGCGCCTTGCTTCAGAACAGGTCGGCAAAACCGGATACCTGTCCGTAAGTGTTAAAAAGAAAGCTACTAGTAGGCATGATCTGTTTTTGATGAAACGAAGCAAGCTGATACCGCTAATCAGACTTACTCTATTCTTTAATTTATGAAACGGTTGTAATTTGCGGCAACTTCAGGTGCTTTGTTGATAAGTGCCAGTTAATAAGAAGGCTTTTGCAATACCCGGTCATTTGCCTGATTCCACGTTATGCAAAGTATCTATTACTTAGAATTCAGCAATTTACCCTTTGCACGAAATCATTGTTATTAGTATATATAACATATTCTTTTTTTAATCACGGAGGTTAAAATCATGAAAAATTCTGAATTTAATTCGTTTCAATCATTCGTTGTAAGGTTCATTCCTGTTCTCCTGTTGCCGTTTCTTCTTTTTGCTTGCCAGGATCAGTTAACGGAGTTTGGATCTGCTGACTCACCGAATTCTTCGGAATTCGATGCTTCCGCAGAAGCATCAGCTCGCGGGGCTGATCATTATATCGTGGTGTTTGACCGCCAAAAGGTTTCGGCGGCGGAGGTTGAAAGTACGGTGGCCGATCTTTCCAGAAGATTCCAGTTTCAACCCACTTTTACTTACCAGCACACCCTTGCCGGATTTGCCGGCGCATTGTCACCGAGACATGTTGAAGAACTACGGAGTGACGATCGGATTCGGAGCATATCGCCGGATGTCAGGATTTCTCTATTCCCCGAACCCCAGCATCATCGCCCCGATCATGGAGGCGGCCCTCCTGATAACGGAGGGGGTGATGGCGATGAGGAAGAAGAGTCCACACAGGTCACCCCCTGGGGGATTGAAAGAGTGGGCGGACCTTTGGCAAAATCCGACAACCGCGCCTGGGTAATTGATACCGGGATCGATCTTGACCATGCAGACCTGAACGTCAATACAAGCCTCGGGAAAAACTGTGTTCCGCGCGGTAAAAACTCGTTTGATGATGGAAACGGTCACGGTACCCATGTAGCGGGTACCATCGCAGCCATTGATAACACTATTGATGTCGTAGGTGTATCTGAAAGTACGGAACTCGCGCCGGTCAGAGTGCTGGACAACTCCGGTTCCGGACAACTCAGCTGGGTTATTTGCGGGGTCGACCATGCAGCTGCTCATTTCATTACCGGAGATGTTGCCAATATTAGTTTGGGTGGCAGCACGGATAATACGGATCTTGACGACGCCGTACTTGCTGCAGCCGAAAAAGGTTTACTTTTTTCGATTGCTGCGGGCAACAGTGGTGATGATGCTGAAAATTACACACCGGCAAGAACCGGAAATCAACATGCTAATATTTACACAATTGCTGCGATTGACCAAAATAATGAGATGCCGTCCTGGTCTAATTTCGGGGATCCGGTCTCCTTTGCTGCACCGGGAGTGAGCATTCTTTCCACCAAGCGTAACGGAGGCACGGAAACCAAATCAGGTACCTCCATGTCGGCTCCTCATGTGGCAGGACTGCTGGTGCTTGATCAATTGTGTGAGGACGGAACCGACGGGAACGAATATTCGATTGCCTACAGATGTGATGATACAGAATTGCTGGCAGTGGAATAGATTTGCTAAAGTAATTTCAGGACAGAAGCGGCAATCAGACAGATAGGAAGAGGGCCGCTTTTGTTTTATCAGGATTACATTCGTTTTCCATACCCCTCCCATTTCAACTCAAATAAATTTTGTGAATGGTAATGCCGGATTTTGCATCCAATCTTTGGGAATATCTTCCAGAGTGTTAATTTTATGTACTAAACTTGGTGCTATTTATCACTGAGGTGTGACTTATTTGTTACGAAGGAGATCAAATTGACCATTCCAAAACTATCCAATGGCGAGAAAAGTAACTCAGATTGTTGAGGAACAAATTAAAGCGTGGAGTCATCGAAATTCCTCAAGAAAACCTTCAGCTCCACAAAAGAAACACTACCCGGTTATTACCATATCACGAGAATTTGGGGCACGAGGGGCGGCCATGGCTGAATTATTAGGAAAAAAAACCGGTTTTAAAGTTTGGGATAAAGAACTCCTGGGGGCCATTGCAGATCATCTGGGCAGCGATCAAAAACTACTTGAAACCCTTGATGAGCGCCGCCAGGAGATTGTAGAGGATACTGTGGCAGGCTTTATCAAAAATATACATACCAACGTTAATTACCTGAGAACATTAATCCGTGTGGTAAAAACCATAGAGGAACAAGGCAACGACATTATTGTCGGACGAGGGGCCAACTATATCTGCCAACACCCCTCATCCTTTCATATACGGGTCGTTTGTCCGCTGAAGAAAAGAATTTCGGAATACGCCAAAAGAGAAAATATAAGTACGACAGAAGCCCGGCGTATCATCGAACAAAAAGACAGGGAACGGGCTGATTTTATCAAAAGCAATTTCTATAAGGAGGTGGCTACACCGTCTGACTATGATCTGCTCATCAATTCCGATACGTTTACTCTTGAACAAATGGCGGATCTTGTATTGGATGCCTATGAAATGAATATTGGAGAGAAGGTTAAAGCGTTGGCGTAACTCCCGATGGTAGAATTTGAAGATCTCCTCTATTCAAAAGAGGGGTCTGACAGATCCAATGCCCACCCTTGTAAAAAATCATCAGTCACCCCGGCGCGATTCATGTGCTTACCATAAAAGCATTTTCATGCAATAGACGCTCCCGCCACTTTTGAGAAATTCACGGGTATCCATTTCATGTACAATAAATCCGTGCTCATTCAATTTTCGGGCGACTTCCGTACAGCCTTTCTGGATCAGTACGTTCTTGCCGTCCGGACACGTGGCATTGACAGCAAATAAACCGATCGCTTCCTCGGCAGGAGCTTCGATGACGTTCTCATAAACCTTGTAAATCATCTCCAGCCCGGATTCGTCAAACGCAGGCGGGTAGATCAGGGCATTGTTTTCATCGAGGGAGCAGAAGCAGGTGTCCAGATGGTAAAACCGTTCGTCCTTCAAAGGAAGTAGAATCACCGGCACGTCAAAAATCTCCGAGATTTGCTCGTAAGCATACCGTGAGGTACGGAAACCATATCCTCCCCAGATCAACTTTCGTTTAAAATGCCAGATGGCATCTCCCATCCCCTCAAAATCTTCAACGTTATCCGGATTCAGGTGGAAGACGTCATAGCCGTTTTTATGATACCACTTTTCTATATGGCCGACTTCCCGGGCCCTTTGGCGGGTATGCATGATACTCATGATCACTTTACGCCGGTTGTTTTTATCCAGAAAGGGCAGGCTTTGATTGGCACTGAATACCATATCGGGCAAGCCGGGAACTCCTGCCAGTTTGATGACTTCAAGGCCGATTTTTTGGAAGCTGCTGGCAAGCTGCTCCCATTCTTTTTGTGCCCGCTCACGCTTCACCGTCCCGACCTGGCCGATCATATGGGGATTGATCACGTAGTCGACATTGTAATAGGTGGGTTCCACCATCAATACCCGCTGCGGTTCGGGCATAGCGGGGAGATCTGCAATATTAAAATCAATTTGGCCGGCGGAAGTCATCAACTTATTCATAAGATCATTTAAACAGGGTTCAGGATCGAACAGTTCAACCGGCACGTCCCCCAGGCTCCTCTGAAAAATTAATTTTTATTCGATCCGTTCAAACGATAGGTTTAACCCATGTTACTGAATCCGGACATATTAACCCAATTGGCTCCCCTCGAATTAAAAGCCCGTACGATTGTTGAGGGCTTTATCTCCGGATTGCATCGAAGCCCTTATCACGGATTCAGTGTGGAATTTGCCGAGCACCGGCCTTACAGCCCCGGAGATAATTTTAAGCACATTGATTGGAAAGTATATGGAAAAACCGAGCGGTTTTATGTAAAGCAGTATGAAGAAGAAACCAATCTGAGAGCACATATCATATTGGATGTGAGTAGTTCCATGTATTTCCGGCATTTTGCCGAGTGGAGTAAGCTTCGGTATGCGATTCACTATGCGGCTGCTCTGATGTATATGATGAACCGGCAGCGGGATGCTTGTGGCCTGGTGATGTTTGACAAGGAGGTGAGGGAGCAGTTTCCCGCAAAATCATCTTATTCTCACCTGAGAATGCTGTTTGCAAGGATGGAAAAGCTTCTTGAAAAAGAAACTGAAGAAGCCGGGCAGGAACGGGCTTCCGCATCGGCGGATGCCCTGCATGAGCTTGCGGAAAAATTAAAACACCGCAGCCTGATTATAATATTAAGTGATTTGTTTGAAAATGTGGCGGATCATGATGCATTAATATCTGCCCTGAAGCACCTTCGTCACCGCAAACACGAAGTGTTGTTGATGAATGTTCTGGAACATCAAAGTGAACGGCAACTGGATTTCCCGGACGGTAAATTTATCTTTGAAGACATGGAAACCGGCAGCGAGATGGAGGTGATGCCTGCCCAGGTAAAAGAGGAGTATCAAAAGAAAATCAGGGAATACACCCATCAATTCAAAATCGCCTGTAGCGAAGCTCAGATCGATTTTGAGGAGATCGATACCCAAAGCCCCTTCGATCTTGCCTTGCTGGCATATCTGAACAAGCGGAAACGACTGGGTTGACCCGGCCGCCTCAGGTTACTTTTACACCTCTTAAAATTTTATCCAGAAGGTTGGGGAAAAATCGTTTGATATAAACACCGGCCACCTCTTTCCCGCCAATGTAAATCTCTTTCTTTTTTCTGGCCAGTTTGGGCAGGAGCTTTCTGGAAAAATCATCCGGAGTCATTCCTTCATTCTGCCCTTCACCCATTTGGTTTAATTTTGTACCATCCGCCTTCAGTGCATTATAGGTGACGTTGGTTTTAACGAATCCGGGACAAACAAGAGTGACGTCCACATCATACAGGTACGTCTCCTGTCTGAGGCAGTCAAACCATCCGTGTAGAGCATGTTTGGAAGCCGCATAGGCAGATCTCAAGCGGGTTCCGAATTTCCCCATGACACTGCTAATGACAACGATGTGGCCGGATTTTTGCCGGATCATATAAGGCAGTACTTCCCGGGTCAGGGAAACCGTGCCGAAAAAATTTACCTCCATAACCCGCCGGATCACATCCATGCGGGTTTCAGAAGCAAGGCCTCGCTGGCTAATGCCGCCATTGTTTAATAACATGTCAATGTGCCCGTATATGGACCAGGCTTTTTTGACAATTTGAGGATGAGATTCCATATCGGTCAAGTCCAGTTGGAGGGTATGAATATCCTCGCTGTCACCCTTACATCTGTTCCTGACCCGTTCCAGTTCGCCGGGCCTCCTGGAAGAAAGGATAAGTTTTGCCCCTTTTTTATGAAAGTGGTATGCGAGGGCTTCACCGATACCGGATGAGGCACCAGTAATCCATATTACCTGGTTTTTGAATGACATGATATACCTGTTAGAGTTACTCTACTGGAATCGGTTCATTGACAAATTAAAGAAAGTTTACGGATATTATTATTGTCTTGTCCGTTTTCACCGGACGGCAGGCAACTGCCGGCGGAGTCACTGCCGGTAAAATCCATCAAATATTCTATGATAGTATTTTAGTAAGTTATTCAAACCGATCCATGTGCCGAATGCATCCCAAATCATTCAATTCCGGCGGGCCTTCAAGCCCTCCTTTGATGACTGTGGGAAGCCCAATTCGGCCCAAGGGGGTACTTTTTGTGTCATACGGCCTCACTTCAACTTAATTAAAAAATATTTTGACAGAGTTATATTCAATCCTGAGATGTTCTGGTAACCATACCGAAACCCGACGGAATCCTGATTCCCGATCATAAGTAGTCCATGTCCAACTCTATACAGCCCAAACATACCATACTTCTCGTAGAAGATGAAAAGGAGCCGGCCGAGATGCTGGCAAACTTTCTCAGAATGAACGACTTTGACGTTTTGGTTGCCCATGAGGGGAAAACAGCTCTGGACCTGATTGACCAGCAGGCCAGTGAAATTCATCTGGCAGTGCTGGATATTATGGTGCCCGATGTTGACGGATGGGAAATTTGTAAAGCTATTCGGAATCATCCGGTTATCCGGCATATACCGGTACTCTTTTTAACGGCTAAAGATCACGAGCAGGATGAGATTGAAGGACTCGAGATAGGCGCGGATGACTATATTTCGAAACCTGCAAGTTTAAGGCTGATTAAAACCCGTATCGATTCCCTCTTGCGGCGTCAGACGCCTCAAACCAGCAAGTGGATTCAGTATGGGGATCTGGTCCTCGATACTGAGGGGAAAGAACTTTTTTATAACAAGGAACCGATCGCCTTGACTTCGACTGAGTATACGATAATCAGCCTGTTTTTTAAAAACCCGAATCGGGTGTATAGTCGCCAGGAAATTCTCGAATCGATTTCCGGTGACGAGAAATATGTTTTTGACCGGACAGTTGATGTACATATCAAAAACCTGAGGCTCAAACTGGGGGATGCCGGCCGTTACATCCAAACCTTTCGCGGACTCGGTTACGGAATGAATCGTAAGTTGGTTAAAAATTAAATTATGAGTATTCGCTCAAAACTGGCCTGGACCTTCATTCTGCTGCTGATATTTGGCATTACGGCGATCAGCAGTTATTCGATATTGTTTATCCGGGATTACCTGCTCGATGAGGGAGTCCGCCAGATTAGTAATGATGCAGAGTGGCTGGCAGTTACCATCCGGAATTTACCGCAAAATGAAGAGTTTGAGACCAATCTGAATGAAGCGGCCCGTACGGCAGGATATCGCCTGGCCGTATTTGACGGATCCGGAAGGCTCTTTGCAGCCGTTCCGTTTGATGAAAATGTGACTGCACCGGAGATTCTTGAAGACGAGATCCACCGGCAATTGACAGACAGATCGAATTCGGACCCCGTTGTCATGGAAGAGGCCGACCCGGAACGTTTAATTGTTTATATAGCATTGGACGGCGGACAAAATCCCGCCCGTTTTCTACAGGTAAGTCAATTGAAAGACCAGATCTATGCCCCGATTAAAACTATCCGCTGGATTATTTACACCGGGATGTTTATTTCAATAGGGCTCGTGATTTTGGTGAGTATCTGGTTTGCCCGTTATATGTCACGGCCCATTTTACAGCTCGAACAGACGGCGAGGAAAATTGCGGAAGGAGAAGTAGACAAGACCCTGCATCTGAACAGGTCGGATGAATTTGGAACGCTGGCCGAATCATTGAACCGGATGGCGTCCCGGCTCAGGGAGGATAATGAGCAACTGAAGAACCTTTATGAAAAACAGAATCAGTTTTTTGCGGATATTACCCATGAGTTGCGTAATCCGCTCCATACGATCGCCGGTGCCCTTGAAATGCTTCAAATGGAAGAGTTGCCGGATCAACAGAGAAAACATTATTTGAATACAGCCCTTAAACAAACCCATAGGATCCACCGGCTGTTTAAAGATCTGGTTACACTTCAGCGTTTTGACTCGGACAGCTATTTTATAGAAAAAAAAGAGTGCAATCTTGCGGGGATTCTCACGCAAATTTTTGAACTGTATTACCCGCGGGCAAAGGAAAAGGGAATCGAACTGAAAGTGGATACAGACTCCCATACTGTATTTGCCGATCCCGATAAAATTGAACAGGTACTCGATAATCTGGTTTCCAATGCATTGAAGTATACTAATGAAGGGTCGATAGAAATTTGTTGCCAGCAGGAGGGTGACAACGTGAAAGTTGAAGTCAGGGATTCGGGAATCGGGATTTCAGAAGAACACCTCAACCGACTGTTCGACCGGTTTTACCGGACCGACAAGGCAAGGTCGAGAGATAAAGGGGGGATCGGGTTGGGTCTCTCGGTCGTCAAAAGTATTCTGGATGCGCACGGGAGCAGGATCCATATCGAAAGTGAGGTTGGAAAAGGAAGTGTATTCAGTTTTTACCTCCCCCTGGTTTCCCGT
>JBBDNC010000091.1:18149-23609 GCA_040877875.1 Balneolaceae bacterium
AAAGTCAGGAACTGTTGCGTTCGAAATAATTAAAAAGATATCCGGCTATGATTCCGCCAATGCAAGGTGTGATCAGGTAGACAGGCAGGTACATCCAGGAATTGCCGAAGTCGAAATAGTCGATAATGGATGTGCCTGTGGCCAGTGCGGGATTAAAAATACTGCCTGAAACCGGTTCTCCCAGGACAAGAAGCCCTGCATAGGTCATACCGATAACCATCCCGTAGATCCGATTATGCCTGAATTCTTTGGAAAGAAAAAGGGTCAGGTAGACCATTGCCAGAATGATTGTGAGGCCTAACTCAACCAGGGTATATTGAATCGGGGTGGATAAGGGAGACGGAATAGCCTGGTATGCAGATCCGGAGAGATAAAATATTGCCACAGCCCCTAAAAAGGCGCCTGTAAATTGACTGATTAAATATTGCCCAACCAGCCTGAGATGCATGCCGCGGGAGGCCCAGAATGCAATCGTAACAGCCGGATTAAAATGGGCTCCTGAAATTCTTCCGGTAATATAGACCAGGGCCACAACAAATAATCCTGTAGCAACAGCATTACCGGTAAGGCCAATAGCCAACACAAGGAAAAACGTGCCGAAAAACTCGGCAACAAATCGTTGCATAAAATGCGTTTGATTGGATTAATTCAGCGTTGAATCTATGTGTAAGTGAACTGATAAAGCAAATGATAACCAAAATAAATCATTAGGCTTGTCAATATATGTTAATTTGAACTTAGTTTGGGACCGATGACAAGTCTTTGTGCGGGTTTTAGTTAGCGGATAGTAGGCCGGGTGAAGGCAGAGAGTAAGAGATTCCATCGCTTCTTCCCTCCTTTTTTTAGTAACGGGTGTACCTCCGGTGGTTGCTATATTTTTAATATGATTCATGGGTTCCTCCCGGAGCCGTACATTTCGGTTCCGGTAACTCATCATCATTCACCCACGGAGGAATACGATAAACGTATATACCGGTGTCCACTGCCTGTTATTGTTATATTCATTCTAAATAAGATCAGCGGCCTTTTCTTCACAAATCCTTCACATTTATTCCGTTTTTTAAAGGTAACAGAAAGAGTCTGATTAGTAGATTGCAAATGCGCATAGGAATTGTACTTATGAACCTGGGAGGGCCCACGAACGAAGAGAGTGTACAAGACTTCCTGTACAACCTTTTCAGTGATGAAGATATCATAAAAATGGGAGGTGGAACGACTCAGGATTTGTTTGCAAAGGTCATCTCCAAATTCCGGGCACCGAGTGTCAGCAAGGATTACAAAGGGATTAACGGCTGTCCCAAAGGCTGTACGGGAAACAGGCACTGTCCGAATCGTCAAAATAAAACGGTTTCCGAGTGTTGCTCTCCAATCAACGGGTTAACGGAACGCCAGCGAAAGGAGTTGGAAAAGTATTTTAAGCGTATTTTGCCTGATCATGAAGTGAAAGTCTATACATGCATGCGTTATTGGGTCCCTTTTGCATCCACAACGATGGACGATATGGTGGAAGACGGAATTACCCATGCCGTATTAACGCCTCTTTACCCGCAGTTTTCGTGGACGACGACCGGAAGCAGTTTCCGGGACTGGGAAACCGTGCGGTCCGGGAAGTTCGGTAATCAGACCCCGTGGAAGGAATATCATGTCAAGAATTATCACTTGAATGAGGATTATCTGCAATCCGTCAATCAGCGAATTGATGAGGCTCTTGCAGAGATGGATGAGGAGACTCAAAACAAAACTCATTTTATTTTCAGTGCTCACGGAACTCCTCTGCTCGAGGTTCGAAGTGGCGATCCCTATACAACTGAAATCAAGGAAACCATGGAAGCGGTGATGGCCCGGCGGGAGAAAAAAAATTCATACTGGTTGAGTTTCCAGTCACGCGTGGGCCCGCAGAAATGGACACAACCTAATACTGCCGACCTGGTTGAGCGACACTTGCAGTATGGGATCCGGAATTTTTTGATGATTCCCATTGCGTTTGTGACGGATCACATTGAAACCTTGTACGAACTCAGCGTGGAACTCGTGGAAGATCTGGAAGAGGATGGATATGAATTTGAGAATTATAAAGTGATGAAGGGAATCAATGATCACCCGTCTTTTCTCAAGGCGCTGGCAGGAGAAGCCCTGAAGAGGCTATCGGATGGGGTAGTCAATGAAGGTACCGGCAAACGGGAAGCTGAAGCGGTACCGGAATCTGCCTGAGAGACAGCTCATTGAATCCATAGACAGACTGTAAACAAGTATGATTCAGCCGGAATTAGAAGATTTTACGGTTATCGGAATCAATCACTGGGATGCCCCGGTCGAGTTACGGGAGAAGTTCAGCCTGGATACCGGCCGAAAAAAAGCTCTGCTGCAAGGGGCGTACAGAGAGGGAATCACCAGCCTGTTTGTTATTTCCACATGTAACCGCACAGAAATTATAGCCCAGAATGCTTCTCCGCATGAACTGATTCGACTCCTGACTACCTATTCGAACGGAACGCTGGATGAATTCCATGAATACGGTTTTGAACTGGAAGGCAAGCGGGCAGTACAACATCTGTTTCGGGTATCGACCGGCCTCGATTCCCAAATCCTTGGCGATCTCCAGATCATTAAACAGGTAAAGGAAGGGTATGAGCTGTCGAGTCGCGAGGAGATGGTGTCAGGTTCCCTGCATCGCCTGATGCAGCATGTGTTCCGATCCCATAAACGGTCCAGGAATGAGACGTCCCTGGGGAATGGTGCCGCTACGGTTGCCTATGCTGCTGTTAAATTTGCTGTCCGGACGTTTGACAATCTCAAGGACAAGAATATTCTGCTTGTGGGAACCGGCAAGATCGGTAAAGTTACCTGCAAAAATCTGGTCAGCCTGGGTGCGGCAAAGCTGACCCTGATCAACCGTACGAAAGACCGTGCTGAATTCGTGGCTGACCGGTTTAACCTGGAAGTTGCCGATATCGGGGAGTTACCGGAACAAATTGCTGAAGCCGACCTCGTGATTGTTGCGACCGGCTCTCAAAGTCCCGTGATTACCCTGGAACATATGCAGCCTTCGATGGATCAGCCTAAATTCAAGGTTATGCTGGACCTGTCTGTTCCCAGAAATATCGATCCCCGGGTAACGGACCTGGATTTTATTGATGTGGCTAACATGGATATGCTCGGTGATGTGACCGACCAGGCGTATCGAAAGCGGGAAAAGGAAGTTCCGCGGGTGAAAAATATTATCGGAGAAGAGTTGAGTGAGTATGAACTTTGGCTGGAGGAACAACGGGTGGTTCCGACGATCAAGGCCCTGATTCAGAAACTCGATACGATTCGTAATGATGAAATGGATTTTTTCAAAAACAAGATTTCACAGAAGGATGTGGAGACGGTGGACAACCTGACCCGGCGTATCGTAAATAAAATTGCAGCTTATAGTATTGAACATCTTCGCGATCATCATCAAAAGGAGGAAGTTCAAAAACTGGTTGAAGAGATGTTCAAGCTCGAGGCTGACAATCATCATGAGTAATTTGATTCGCATCGGGACACGTGACAGCAAGCTGGCAGTCTGGCAAGCCACCCTTGTAAGTGAAAAACTTGAATCCCTCGGGCATGAAACCCGAAAAGTATTTGTCAAGTCGGAGGGGGATCTGGATCAGGCGACTCCTCTAACCGAGATGGGAGGGAAAGGTGTATTTACAAAAGCTCTTGATGAAGCTCTTCTGAATCAGCAGATAGACCTGGCGGTTCATTCCTATAAGGACCTCCCGACCGACAACCCCCTGCCTTTGAAAGTTGCGGCTGTTCTGGAACGTGAAGATCCGCGTGATGCCCTGGTGGCCCCCCGGGGGACGGACTTTATGGATAATGAAGATTTTGAAGCGGTTGTTGCTACCGGTAGCAATCGCAGGCGTGCCCAATGGCTCCACCGATATCCCCACCATAAAATTACCGGTATCCGGGGAAACGTCCAGACCCGGCTTCGAAAAGTCCGGGAACGGGGATGGGACGGGGCTATATTTGCGGCTGCCGGCCTGATCAGAATCGGCCTGGATTCTCATATTTCACAATTTTTGGACTGGATGGTCCCGGCTCCGGCCCAGGGGGCTGTGGCGGTTATGATCCGTGAAGAGAATACCGATTTGGAAGAGATTGTACGTTCTTTGAATCACCCGGAAACCGAGTTGTGTACAGGAATTGAAAGAGAATTGTTGAATAAAATGGAAGCCGGTTGCAGCGCCCCGGTAGGGGCATACGCCTGGATCGAAAACAGCCTGCTGATTCTTCACGCAGTGGCATTAAAGACGGACGGCTCGATCCAGTATGATGTGGAGATGACAGCGGATTCCGACGAAGCATCCGGCCTTGGAGTTCGAGCTGCCGAGTCCCTGCTTGAGCAGGGGGCAGACGCGCTGTTGATGGATGGATAAAAGACCGTTCCCTGTTCACCCAGGGGTGAGGTTCAGGTCCATATTTATTAACAGAAGCCGGGGGG
Organism: Balneolaceae bacterium; assembly: GCA_040877875.1. GTDB lineage: Bacteria > Bacteroidota > Rhodothermia > Balneolales > Balneolaceae > JBBDNC01. Next base: position 22,627 of record JBBDNC010000091.1, read on the forward strand.
CAGGTGGAAGCCGATTCGACAGGTGTTCAAAATGGTTTGACGGCTGAAACCAGCCCGCAAACTGTGAATTGAGTGTTGCCCGGCTGCCGGCGAATGAAATGTGTTTTTTAAACGGGGCAAAAAAACCTGGAAATGGATACCGCATGAGTCAATCGGATGCAATGGATATACTTGTTACCCGTGAATTGACTAACCGGCAAATACAATTTGCCCGCGAGTTGAATCTCAATCCGATCATACAACCGGCAATCCGGATTGTTTTTCAGGAGCCGGGCAAGAAAAATTTATTGAAAATACTGGAACGGAAAGTAGAATCCGCTTGGGTATTTACCAGCCGGAACGGCGTGAAAGGATATGATAGAATTCAACATTCGATACGCCGGGAGATGGGCGACATGATTGAATATCCTTCCCGTATTTACGCCGTGGGGGATAAAACAGCGGAAGCCCTTGATGACGCAGGGCTGGAAGCCCGGACGCCGGACAGGCAGGATGCCACCGGACTGGCGGAGCTTTTGATTCGTGAATCGGGAGGGGCCGGTTTAAAAGATCCCGTCAATCGGACATTCGAAACTGTGGTTCACTGGTGCGGAAGCCGAAGCCGGAAAGAATTAAAACAACGGATCTCGAAAGCCGGATTAAATTTTGTTGAACTGGAAGTCTATCGAACGGAATTAAACGAAATGGACTTCCCGGAAAATCTGGGGGAAGCCATTTTATTTTATAGCCCAAGTGCAGTTGAGGCGTTCCGGCAGTCCGGCGGGTTTAACCGATCCCTGCCCGAGCTTTTTGCCATTGGCAATACAACAGGTGAAATACTCAGCCTTGAATCGGGAAAAAACGTACATATTCCGTCCAGCCCCTCCACTGAAAACCTGTTGAAGCTGGTAGCTGACATTTTATCAGTTAACAGTAAGCAGTAAACAATTGTTGATGCCTGAATACGGTTGACGTTTTTAGTTAACATGTAACATGTTGGTCGA
>JBBDNC010000092.1:0-4358 GCA_040877875.1 Balneolaceae bacterium
TTCTCATCTCAGCCTGTAGTATCAGGCCCTTCATATTAAAATATGTGTAGTGTTGGGGCGTTCCTCTTTCTAATTCGTTGGGCTGGCTACCGTGAATATCAATTCGATTTTTTACACTCTCGGAAAGAGGAAGAATCTGTCTGGAATTCAAGAGGTCTTCCTGTTCGGTAAACAGAGCGTAGATCGTTTTTTGAGCATCCAGCCAGGTGGCAATATTACTTCCATAGGTTTGGCCATTCCTTACAAGGGCATTGTCAAAGGCATCTGCATTGTAGTTGCGAATAATCCACCTGAGAAAATCATGGAACCACTTCTTGAGTTTTAAATGATCATCCTCGGTCCAATAGGTGCTCTCGTAGATCAGGCTTACGCCTTCTATGACCGGAATGAAATCCCTGGCTTCCACAATTCCCTGCAGGCCTCTTCCGGTGTCTTCACCGGGATTGATTTGGGTAAATTCGAAATGGGGATTCATGTGTGTCTCTTCATTCAGAAACCAGGTTTTTACAAACTCGGCTGTCTTTTTAGCATAAAGAGAATCTCCTGTGAGATAGTAGGCAACGGAAAGGTCCTCAACGGCTTTGGACATTTTGGCAAGTGGAACCCGGTCGTATTTGTCTACTTCGGGATTACGCTGACCGTCTTTGATAATGAATTCGCCGGGTGACTCAGGATCGGGCCAGGCAAATGAATATAAACTTACATAATCATGGCGGCCTGTTCCGGATAAACGTTCTTTTTCGAACTGCCAATTATCTACCACGCTGTAAGGCTTTTGGTCGAGCCAATCCTCCTCTACACGTTCTAATAATTTTTCGAAGGCTTGAGTAAGATGACGATCCTCATTGTCAAGAAGTGCTTGTACTTCATTCAGATAAGGCTTGAACAAGTAATACGGGCCCGTATTTTCCGCGCTGAACTTCGGTTTGACTTCTTCCAGGAATGAGCAGGAGATGAACAATACCAGGCAGACAAGGAGGCATCCGGTTGCAGAGAATGTTACGCGAAATCGTAGCATTGGGATTTTAACTTGTCGACTCTGAATTTAAGGTTGCCCTGACAGGCAGCTCGAAAAGGGTGTGCGGTTCCAACGGATCCATCATTTGATTCATTAATTTAATAAATTCACAGATCAAAAAAAGCAGTGGCTGCGAGTTGTGAATCAGCAAGTCGTTTAACCGCAGAATGAGCATTTGTTATTTGCCATCGCATATTCGTTATTTGTTAAAGAATTCGATAGCCGGTCGCAGCCTGAATCATTTTTTTTACTTCAACCCCCTGAACTTCAGTCATCTGATACCTGAACCTGTCAGCCTAATATGGAATACAGCCCGTTTGTATCTGTGATCATTCCTGTCTTGAATAACGCCCGTGGCATCCGGCTGGCGGTAGATGCGGTCAGAAATCAGACTTATCCGGCCGATCGGGTGGAGGTGATTGTAGTGGATAACGGCTCGGACGACGAAACACCGGAAGTTGTCAGCCAACTGCCAGTACGGTATCTGACGGAAGAGTCTGTAAAAAGCCCTTATGCTGCGAGGAATCGTGCATTGGAAGTTGCAAAAGGGGAGATGATCGCATTTACCGATTCCGACTGTATTCCGGATGAAAGATGGCTGGAACATGCGGTTCGGCTGATTCAAAGGGAAAATGCCGACCTGATGGGTGGTTTGGTTACATTTGAATATTCCAGCAAGGTTACTGCTGCTGAACGGTACGACTCCCTGATCAATCTGGAAGTCAAAAATAATGTCTTAAACAGGGGAGCGGCCAAGACAAGTAATTTGATTGTCAAAAAGGAATTGTTTGATGAAATCGGGTATTTTCTTCACGATGTACGGTCGGGAGGAGATGTCGAGTGGACACAGCGGGCTACCCGAAAAGGGTATAAAATTGTATTCGGATCGGATGTTAGGGTAAAAAAGAAGGCCCGGACACTGATCCCTCTATTGAAAAAACTTTACAGAATCGGAAAGGGTCAGCCGGCCGTGTGGAAAGCAGAAGGGTTCAACCGGTTCCAGATTCTGAAAAAGGTTTTGTATGATTTTCGGCCGGTAACTCCCCGATTTATCCGCTCCCTGATAGAATATCGAGGACAAGAGCAGGTCTCCAACAGTATGTTCTCCCTCATGTGGGTCGGATGGCTTTGCCGTCTGGCCAACGGGCTGGGATGCTTCCGTGGAATGATGAACAATGCCCGATCCGGCAGGACAAAAAAATCATGAACAAGAAGATCGGCTTTATTTACTATACTTTTTATCCCGTCAGGGGAGGAGCGTCGGTTCATGGTTACAATCTGGCAAGAGAATTGAAGAAGCTCGGTTATGATTTATACAAATTGAACGGGGAACCGGATCCGTGGACAACAAAATTGTCCGGCAGCTTATCAGGGCTCTTATGGATTCTTAAAAATTGTGATGTTATCTATGTGCGCATGGATCATTTTATAACTCAGCCGCGTAATCTGATCGGGTTGATCAGTCTTCTGATTGGAAAGAAGGTGATCGTGGAGTTGAATAATCCCTCAGATGAATTATATCTGTTCGGAAGAGGAAAGCGTTATATCCGGTTTGTGGACAGGCTGTATCGTCTCTTTCTAAGCCGAGCCCGTGCAGTGATTGTTGTGAGCGAGCCCCTGAAGACCTATTGCAAACAGGTGTTGGGTCTCCAGCGGACATATGTCATTGAAAATGGCGGTGAAATATTCGACCCTGATTCCATTAACCCCTCAGAAGAAATCCGCCTGAAAATGGAAACCATCCGTCACCGTTTTGACTCTGTTGTTGTATGGGCCGGGTCAATGAATGAGATGCAGGAGCTGGAGTGGGTCAGAGAATTCGCCCGTGAAGCCGGTTCGGATATGGCGGTTTTGTTTATTGTAAATGATGAAGGTGGCAATCATCGGCAATCCGGTTCGCCGGAAGAGGATAATATCTTTATTTTTCGAAATCCGGGCAGACAAGATGTGAAGTTTCTGATTCTGTCTGCGGATGCCGGACTTGCTTTTTACAAACCCTATCCGTGGTCAAGGTGGGGGTATTACAACAGTTCGTTAAAAATTTATGAATATCTGAACAACGGTTTACTGACTTTTACAAATATTCGGGGGACGGATTCCCAATTACATTCTTCTTTTTTTCGAAATGTGGACAGTCCGGAGCAGGCTGTGGAACAAATCCGAAACAGACGTCATATGAAATTTTCCGCAGCGGTGGGTACCCGGACATGGGATCAGGTGGCCCAGGAAACTGCAAGGGTGATTGAAGAGGTGATCGAAAAGTGAACAGGCTCAACAGCCAACATACGGCCAGGGTTGTTATTTTTTTACTCCCTTTCTTTTTCTATGAAGACCTCATCCTTTCAGGTTTTCTGTTCGGGATTGGCCTGTGGCTGATCCATATTGAAAAAATGAGCCCGACGATTAACCGTCTTGAGTGGCGGGAATATCTCTTTTTCCTCTACATGTTTCATATGCTATTCGGTGAACGGGATTTTGCCTATCTCGGATTCGAACCCCTTTTTATAACGGAAATCGTCCTCTTTATTCTTGTAATTGCCTGGCACAGAGAGTTGCTTCGGCTTCATAAGAATCTTCTGATCTATTATCTGCTGGTACTCATCGGATTGTTGTGGGCAATCGTCTATTTTTATGACTACAGGTTGAATGCCGTGCGGGACTCGATGATGTTGATTTATGCGATCTGGGTACCGATTGTCTATCATGTGTTTAACAATAGAAGAGGGTACGATCTGTTTTTTAACCTGCTGAAGCTCTTCATTGTTATGAAAGCGGGGGCCTATTTTTATGAAAGCCTGATGATCCTTCTCGGTTATAGAGATATTGTATTCGAAGGATTCCGATTTAATGTCGGGTATGCGGTTCCCTCCCTTATCGTGATCAGTTTGTTTTTGCCCCTTCGCCATATCAGCCTGAATTACAAGATCCTTTCATTTGTCATGATCCCGGCTGTCTTCACACTCTTTCACCGATCCATTTTTCTGGGCATTTCACTTGCGCTTCTGTTGATTTATGTGGCGGGCCATTTCCGGATCAAAAAGACGATTCTCACGTATGGAATCACCTCGTTGCTGATCCTGTTCGGTTTTTTAGTGTACTATAATACACAGGTAGAGGTCGATCTGTTTCATGTCTTGGAGGAAAAAACCTCGGCCGATGAAGGGAATATAAATTTTAGAATCCTTTCCTGGGAAAAGGTGATGGAGAAATTTCATGAATACTGGCTTCTCGGATATGGGGTGGGAAGTCCGGTGATGTATGTGATGGCCAATACTTTTTATGATACGATCAACCTCTCCTATTTCGATGTACGGGATCTTGGCGGCAATGCCCAGCCTCA
>JBBDNC010000093.1:0-23489 GCA_040877875.1 Balneolaceae bacterium
GGAACGTTTTGTTCCAATGAAACCGTCAGGAAGCCATCACGGTTTTATTTCACATTTCATAGTGTTTTCGAAGATTTATGAAAAAGATTAAGGAATTTATTGAAGGGGTTCAGAAAGAGTTCAGGAAAGTGACCTGGCCGACCCAGCAAGAGTTGATCGATAACACAATTATTGTGGTAATGTTTACAATCATTCTATCCGCTTTTATATTCAGTGTTGATCAGGTTTACAGTACAATTTTAGAAGTGATATATAGATGACATCCGAGAAATTACATGACTGGTATGTGGTTCGCTGCTTTTCAAGTCATGAAAAAAAAGTAAAAGAGTATTTGGAACGAGAGATCGAAGACCAGGGTCTTGAAGATAAAATTCGTGATATACTCATCCCGACGGAAACCGTTGTTGAAATTCGTTCAGGCAAGAAACGTACACGGGAGAAAAATTTCTTCCCCGGATATATACTGGTGAAAACAGCCTATGATGAAGAAGTAAATAATTTAATTCAAAGCGCCCCTTCCTGTCTTGGTTTTTTGAAAGGAGGAAAAGGGGATAAAGTGCCTACCCCCCTGAAGGAAACAGAAGTGGACAGGATCCTCGGACGTGTACATGACAGTCAGGAAATGTTGGAAGGGGGCATGGTGGATATTCCCTATAACGAAGGGGATCTGGTGAAAGTTATTGACGGTCCTTTTAAAGATTTTGATGGTACGGTTCAAGAAGTAAATACCGATAAACTGAAGCTTCGGGTACTTGTGAGCATTTTTGGTCGCAAGACTCCAGTTGAGGTAGATGTCAACCAGGTTGAATCTGCCACTTAAACATACGATGCAAAATTGAGCTATTACGCAGCAAACAAAAATGGTTGAATCACTAATTGATTTGATTCTATATGGCTAAAAAAATAGAAAATGTGCTGAAGCTTCAGATTGTTGGCGGGCAGGCGAACCCTGCTCCTCCGGTTGGACCCGCTTTGGGCCAGGCCGGTATCAACATTATGGAGTTTTGTAAAGCATTTAACGCACAGACCCAGGATAAAGCGGGAACGATTATTCCGGTCGAAATCACGGTGTATGTGGATAAATCGTTTACGTTTAAGACGAAGACTCCGCCGGCCGCTGTACTCTTGAAGAAGGCTGCGAAAATCCAATCCGGTTCAGGTGAACCCAACCGTAACAAGGTAGGGCAGGTAACCTGGAGCCAGTGCAAGGACATTGCCGAGCAAAAGATGGAGGATTTAAATGCCTTTGATATCGAAAAGGGTGCAGAAATGATTGCAGGTACCGCTCGCAGTATGGGTCTGAGATTAATCCGAGATAAATAACAGGATTTATAGAAATGGCAAAACGAGGTAAAAGATACCGACAGGCCGAGGAATTAATTGATCGTAATGTCGAATACACTGTAGAGGAAGCGTGCGATCTGGTCTTGAAAACCTCAGAGACCAAATTCGATGCTTCCGTGGATATGGACCTGCGTCTTGGCGTAGATCCACGACATGCGGATCAAATGGTACGGGGCACTGTAGCCCTTCCGCACGGATCCGGTAAAACCATCCGTGTGCTGGCTTTGGTTAATGAAGCCAAGCAGGAAGAGGCAAAAGAAGCCGGTGCTGATTTTGTAGGTCTTGATGAGTATATCACTAAAATTGAAGAAGGATGGGCTGACGTTGATGTCGTTATCGCAACTCCGGATGTAATGGGCAAAATTGGGAAACTGGGACGCTTTTTAGGTCCCCGCGGACTCATGCCGAATCCGAAAAGCGGTACGGTTACCAATGATGTAGAAGAGGCCGTGAAAGAATTCAAGGCCGGTAAAGTTGATTTCCGGGTGGATAAATTCGGAATTCTCCATACATCTATCGGTAAAGCGAGTTTCGATGCCAATGCTTTGCGGGAGAATGCGAGAGCATTCCTGCAGACTGTAAACAAGTTAAGGCCGGCATCCGCAAAGGGCCACTATATTCGAAGTGCCTATATGAGTACAACGATGGGTCCGAGTATCCCCATAAGCCGCTCATCCGTAATTTCTATTTAGAAAGTTAACAGGAACTGACAATGCCAACATTAGTAGAAAAAAAGGCAGTTGTAGAAGATATCACTGCGAATCTGGAGCAGGCTGCTGCGATTTACATCACCAATTACAAGGGGATGTCGGTCGATGAAATCAACGACCTGCGTACAAAGTTCAGAGATGGCGAGATTCACTTTAAAGTCTACAAGAACACACTCATGAAGCGAACTATGGAGGAAGTGGGAGGCTTTGATGAGCTATACCCTTACCTCAATGAACAGAATGCTTTCGCTTTCGTAGAAGAAGACTTTGGGGCTCCGGCTAAAGTTTTGAAGTCGTTTTTCAAGGACCACGGAAAGCCTCAATTTAAAGCTGCGCTGATAGAGGGCGACCTCTACAGCGAAGAGCATCTCGATGCACTGGCTTCGATGAAGTCGAAAGAAGAAATCATCGGCGATATCCTGGGACTGCTGACTGCACCGATCCGCAATATTGTGGGCGGCCTGCAAGCACAAGGATCCAATATTGCAGGTGCTATCCAAACGATTGCCGAAAAAGGCGAAGAACAATCATAATTCACGATTTTTAATTTAAATTGACAACGGAGAAAAAAACAATGGCTGACGTTAAAGACTTAGCTGAACAACTGGTTAGCTTGACCATAAAAGAAGCAAATGAACTTGCCAAAGTTCTCGAAGAAGAATACGATATCAAACCTGCTGCTGCCGCAGTTGCGGTAGGTGGCGGCGGAGCTGCTGCTGAAGCGGGCGAAGCAGAAGAACAAACCGAGTTTGATGTGATTCTGAACTCTGCCGGCCAAAAGAAGATCGCCGTGATCAAGGAGGTTCGCGGAATTACCGGATTGGGATTGAAAGAAGCCAAAGAATTGGTTGACGGAGCTCCCAATGCTATTAAAGAAGGCGTTTCGAAGGATGAAGCCGAGCAGCTCAAAACGAAACTGGAAGACGCGGGTGCTGAAGTAGAGTTGAAATAAGCCCCGTAATTCTTGTACAATTTGCCTTAGCCAATGTCGTTAACCGATATTGGCTATTGGCGTCTTATGCAAGTCGGAGTCTCTAATCACAACTCACGCATATTATTCATTATTTCAACCGGCAACTATCGGTTGAACTTAACATGTCTTCACTTTTAACCCAGAGGAGAGAATCCTTTTGAGTACTACTATGGAGAAAATTCCGTTTACCGATCGATTAACATTTGGCCGCACTAAACACGTAATTGACTACCCAGACTTTCTCGATATCCAGCTAGCTTCATTCGAGCATTTCACGCAGTTGGATGTTGCACCAAAAGATCGAAAAGATCAAGGCTTGCAGCGAATTTTCAATGATAATTTTCCCATTGTTGATTCACGTGAGACCCATATCCTGGAGTTCCTGTATTATGCGGTGGATACACCCAAATATAATATCAAGGAGTGTCAGGAACGAGGGCTAACTTATGCTGTACCGCTGAAGGCCAAACTTCGGCTTTCGGCTGTAGATGAAAGTGATGAGGCTTCTGAAACTATCGAGCAGGAAGTGTTTCTGGGAGATCTCCCGTGGATGACCAACAGGGGAACCTTTATCATCAACGGTGCAGAGCGTGTGATTGTCAGTCAGTTGCATCGTTCTCCGGGGGTATTTTTCGGTCAGTCGGTCCACCCGAATGGCACACAGTTGTATTCCGCCCGGGTGATTCCGTTTAAAGGATCCTGGATCGAGTTTACAACCGACATCCGTGATGTTCTCTGGGCCTATATAGACCGGAAGAAAAAAGTTCCGGCCTCAACCCTTCTGCGTGCACTGGGATATAGTACTGACCTTGAAATACTGAGTCTGTTTGACCTCTCTGAGGAGATCAAATTCAGTACCAAAAAAGCCTACAAAGATAAATTGGTCGGACGTCGTTTGGCAACGGATATCGTTGTCGAGGAGACGGAGGAAGTGGTAGATGATGAAACCGGAGAAGTTACCGAGGCACTTAATCGAAATATTGTGCTGGAACGGGATCATGAGCTCACAAAAGATGATTACGGCCAGTTGAAAGATGCGGATTTGAAATCCGTGCTGGTTCAGAAGATTACCTCTGAGGAGTCCGAGCGGTCGGTGATGATGAACACCCTGCGTAAAGATCCGACTCACGACGATGTGAGTGCTCTCGGTGAAGTCTATCAGCAAATCCGAACCGGCGAGATGCCGGATCCGGAAACCGCACGGTCGGTTCTGGAGCGGCTATTTTTCAGTGACAAGAAGTACGATCTGGGTGAAGTGGGTCGGTACCGGCTGAACAAGCGGCTCAAGCAGGAAATTAATATGGATGTCCGGTTTCTGACCAAGGAGGATATCGTCGCGATCATCAAGGAAGTGATCCGGCTGAAAAATATGAAATCACAGGTGGACGACATTGATCACCTGAGTAACCGCCGCGTTCGAACCGTCGGTGAACAACTGGGCCAGCAGTTTTCTATTGGCCTCGCAAGGATGTCGCGGACTATTCGCGAACGCATGAACTCCAGGGATGCCGAGCAGTTGACTCCCCAGGATCTGGTGAATGCCCGTACGATCTCCAGTGTCATCAATACGTTTTTCGGGACGAACCAGCTATCACAGTTTATGGATCAGACCAATCCGATTGCGGAACTGACGCACAAGCGGCGGATGTCGGCACTCGGGCCGGGTGGCCTGACCCGTGAACGCGCCGGGTTTGAAGTGCGTGATGTTCACTATACTCACTATGGCCGGCTCTGTCCGATTGAAACACCGGAAGGTCCGAACATCGGTTTGATATCGTCACTCTGCGTTCACGCAAAAGTAAATGACTTCGGCTTTATCGAGACCCCCTACCGCAGGGTTAAGGATGGTACGGTTACTGAAGATGTGGATTACCTTGCTGCCGAGCAGGAGGATGAAACCGTGATCGCCCAGGCCAATGCTGAACTGAATGATAAATCCAGCTTTGCAAGTGAAGCGGTCTTTTCCCGGTTCAGGGACAGTAATGTGGGTCTGGCAAGTCCGGACGAAATTGAATACATGGACGTTTCCACCAACCAGATTACGTCTCTGGCTGCTGCACTGATTCCGTTTATTGAACACGATGATGCGAACCGTGCCTTGATGGGCTCGAACATGCAGCGACAGGCCGTTCCCCTCCTGAGGCCAGAGTCGCCATTGGTAGGCACCGGCCTTGAGCACAGGGCAGCTAAAGATTCCCGGGCAATTATTACCGCTGAAAATGACGGAGAAGTCGTATACGTGAGTGGTACGGAAATTCGTGTAAAGTATGACCGCGATGAACTGGGAAAGAATTGCTATTTCGATGAGGGTGTTAAATCCTACCAACTTCAGAAATTCGAACGGAGCAACCAGGATACCACCATCAATCAACGGCCGGTGGTAGATGTCGGTGATAAAGTGAAGGAAGGAGATACGCTGGCCGACGGTTGTGCAACACAAAATGGTGAACTTGCCCTGGGAAGAAATCTGCTCGTGGCATTTATGCCGTGGAGGGGATATAATTTTGAGGATGCGATTGTCGTGAGCGAGCGAATCGTTCAGGAAGATGTCTATACCTCCATTCACATCCAGGAGTTTGAACAACAGGTTCGGGACACCAAGCGGGGAGAGGAAGAATTGACTCGTGAAATTCCGAACGTAAGTGAGGATGCCACACGGAATCTTGATGAGCAGGGAATTATCCGGATAGGTGCCAAAGTACACCACAGTGATATTCTTGTCGGAAAAATTACTCCGAAAGGGGAAACAGATCCGACACCGGAAGAAAAACTGCTTCGTGCAATTTTTGGAGACAAGGCCGGGGATGTGAAGGATGCATCCCTGAAAACTCCCCCGGGAGTTTCAGGTACGGTGATCCACACTCAACTATTCAGCCGCAAGCGTGATGAGCAGATTTCACGTAAGGAAGAGAAGAAAAGGGTTGAGCAGGAAAATGAGCGGTATGCCAGCCTGCTTGCGGATCTGAATAGTAAATGGGCCGACAGGATGTACAGCTTGCTCAGGGATAAAACTTCCCCGGGTGTCTATAACTTTAGTGAAGTTGAATTGATCCCGAAAGGCGAGAAGTACAAAAAATCGGTGTTCGAGGAACTGGATCCGATTGGGATCAATGAAAACATTGACTGGGCGACGGACGAAAACCTGGTGGATCATGTCAAATTGTTATTCAAGAACTACCGCGAAAGACGCCGGAAAATTGATTCTGAAGCCAAGCGCCGCAAGTACCAGATTCAGGTAGGAGATGAACTGCCACCCGGGATTATTCAAAAGGCTAAAATCTATGTGGCCAAGAAGAGAAAGCTGCAGGTGGGCGACAAGATGGCTGGCCGTCACGGTAATAAAGGTGTGATCGCAAAAGTGGTACCGGTTGAAGATATGCCGTATATGGAAGACGGTACCCCGGTCGATATCCTGTTGAACCCGCTGGGAGTGCCATCACGGATGAATCTGGGACAGATCTACGAAACGATTCTGGGCTGGGCAGCCAAGAAATTGGGTGTGAAGTTTGCCTCCCCGATTTTTGACGGAGCTTCCTATCAGCAGGTACAGGATCATCTTGAAGAAGCCGGGCTGCCGAAAGACGGCCGGGTTGGCCTGTATGACGGAAAAACCGGTGAACTGTTCGACCAGAAAACAACTGTAGGTTATATCTATATGTTGAAATTGAATCACCTGGTTGAAGACAAAATGCACGCCCGTTCGATCGGTCCTTATTCACTGATTACCCAACAACCACTCGGTGGAAAAGCCCAGTTCGGTGGACAGCGTCTGGGTGAAATGGAAGTTTGGGCTCTTTACGCCTATGGAGCATCCAGTATTCTGAAAGAGATGCTGACCGTGAAGAGTGATGATGTGAAAGGACGATCCAAAGTCTACGAGGCGATTGTAAAAGGCGAGAATCTGCCGGATGGTGATGTACCTGAATCGTTTAAGGTATTATTGCGTGAATTGATGGGTCTCGGACTCGAAATTCATATCGACTAAATTAGTTAATCAAAGTAAATCGGAGGAATTCCCTTGCCGTCAACAAAGACATTAACAGTTACCAAGGATTTTGACAATATCGGCATATCTCTTGCCTCTGCGGAGACGATCCTCTCGCGGTCGCATGGAGAAGTGTTGACACCGGAAACCATCAATTACAGAACGTTCAAGCCTGAAATGGACGGACTCTTCTGTGAGAAGATCTTCGGGCCGGTGAAAGATTATGAATGCCATTGCGGTAAATACAAACGTATCCGCTACAAAGGTATAATTTGTGACCGCTGTGGTGTAGAAGTCACACGCAAGGCCGTTCGACGGGAACGTATGGGCCACATTACCCTGACCGTACCGGTCGTTCATATCTGGTATTTCAAATCCCTGCCGAATAAAATTGCTTACCTGCTCGGACTTTCCTCCAAGAACCTGGAGAGGATTGTCTATTTCGAAACGTTTGTGATCGTAAATCCGGGATTGGCCCGGGATTTGGGCTACAAACAGGGAGATTTGATCAGTGAAGAAGAGAAGTTTGATATTTTTGATCAGCTTCCTGAAGACCATTTTGAACTGGATAACGATGATGAAGATAAATTCATCGTCAAGGAGGGAGCGGATGCCATCGAAGATCTGCTCATGAATATGGATCTGGATGAGACGGCCTACCGGTTGCGGGAAGAGGTTCGAAACGAAACTTCCCAGATGCGCAAGAAGAAGAAACTGAAACGCCTTCAGGTGATTGAATCCTTCCGGGCTGCCAACAAGCATACGGAAAACCGTCCTGAATGGATGGTACAGCGGGTCATACCGGTCATTCCCCCCGAGCTTCGTCCCCTGGTTCCCCTGGAAGGCGGACGCTTTGCGACTTCTGACCTGAACGACTTGTATCGACGTGTGATTATCCGGAATAACCGGTTGAAGCGACTGATCGATATCAAAGCCCCGGATGTGATTCTCCGTAATGAGAAACGCATGCTCCAGGAGGCAGTCGATTCGTTGTACGACAACTCAAGGAAATCCAATGCCGTCAGGAATAACAACCGGCCCCTGAAATCCCTGAGTGATATGCTCAAAGGGAAAAGCGGTCGATTCCGTCAAAATCTCCTGGGTAAGCGTGTTGATTATTCTGGCCGTTCGGTTATTGTTGTCGGGCCTGAATTGAAAATGCACGAATGCGGCCTGCCGAAAGAGATGGCTGTAGAATTGTATAAGCCGTTTGTCATACGAAGGCTGATTGAACGCGGATATGTAAAGACCGTGAAAAGTGCCAAGAAGGTTGTGGATCGCCGGGACCAGGTGGTCTGGGAAGTTCTTGAGAATGTAATCGACGGCCACCCGGTTCTTCTGAACCGTGCGCCGACGCTTCACAGGCTCGGAATCCAGGCGTATCAGCCGGTTTTGATTGAAGACAAGGCGATTCGTCTGCACCCGCTCTCTTGTACAGCGTTTAACGCTGACTTTGACGGTGACCAAATGGCTGTTCACCTCCCCCTGAGTCATGATGCTGTACTGGAGGCTTCTGTCCTCATGCTGGGATCTCATAATATCCTGAGTCCAGCCAGTGGTGGACCCGTCGCGGTACCGTCGCAGGATATGGTACTGGGTGTTTATTATCTGACCAAGATGGCGAATGACAAAAGAGGAGAAGGCAAAACTTTTTCCAGTACGGATGAAGTGCTCATCGCTTATGATCAGAATAAGCTGGAAACTCACGCTAAAATCAATGTTCGTATTCCGGTCATCAATGAAGAAGGTGAGACCGTACACGAGATTAAGAAAACGACCACCGGACGAGTGTTGTTTAATGAAATCGTTCCGGACGGGCTTCCGTTCTTCAACCAGACATTGGGCAAGAAAGAACTTCGAAGTATTATCGGAGAAATTCATGCTTCGGTTGGAACCCGGCAGACGGCCGAGTTTCTTGATAAAATGAAACAGGTCGGATTTGAACGGGCCACAACAGGTGGATTGTCGTTTAGCCTGGAAGATATCATCATCCCGAAAGCCAAGCAGGAATTGATTGACAAGGCTCATTCTGAAGTTTCAGATATCCAGGAGCGCTATGAGATGGGCTTCATTACGGATAATGAGCGGTATAACCAGGTGATTGACAAGTGGACGAGTACCACCAACAGGGTTTCTGAAACTCTGTTCAAAAGCCTGTCTGATGACCGGGATGGTTTCAATCCCGTATTTATGATGGCTGATTCGGGTGCTCGGGGTTCAAAGGAGCAGATTCGTCAGCTCGGGGGGATGCGCGGACTGATGGCCAAACCTCAGAAAAGCTCCCTGCAACAGGGAAATGAGGTCATTGAGAACCCAATTCTGTCCAGTTTCCGTGAAGGACTGACTGTACTTGAATACTTTATTTCCACTCACGGAGCCCGTAAGGGTCTGGCGGATACCGCACTGAAAACTGCCGATGCCGGCTATCTGACCCGGCGGCTGGTGGACGTGTCACAGGATATTATCATCAATGAGTTTGACTGTGGGACCTTGCGTGGAATTAAAATGCAAGCTCTGAAGGATAATGAAGATATCATTGAACGCCTGGAAGACAGGATTTTGGGCCGTGTGTCCATGCATGATATCTACGATCCGATTTCAGACGAGCTGATTTGCGAATCAAATCAGATGATTGATGAAGAGGTTGCGCAAAAAATTGCCGAGACCTCCATCGAAGAAGTTGAGATCCGGTCGGTACTTACCTGCGAAACTGAACGTGGTGTATGTGGTAAATGCTATGGCCGTGACCTTGCCCGAAATACCATGGTTCAGGTGGGTGAGGCAGTGGGTGTAATTGCCGCTCAATCTATCGGTGAGCCGGGTACACAGTTAACCTTGCGTACATTCCACGTAGGGGGTACAGCTTCCCGCCTTGAAGCCGATTCTCAGCACAAAGCCAAATTCGACGGTAAAGTGGAATTTGAAAATGTTCGCGTTGTCAATTATGACGACGGGGAAGAGATGCACAATGTTGTCCTGAGCCGGGCCGGTGAAATCAAATTGGTAAATGAAGATGGAAAAGTCCTGTCGACCTATAACGTTCCTTACGGTTCGGAACTGTTGGTTGAGGAAGGGGAGAAAATCCCCAAGGGAGTTCCCCTCTGTAAATGGGATCCGTACAATGCCCTGATCTTCAGTGAAATTGACGGTGTGGTTGAGTATAAGGATGTCATAGAAGAGATTACGTATACCGAAGATACGGATACCCAAACGGGTCACCGTGAGAAAGTGATCATTGATTCGAAAGACAGATCGCTGATTCCTACCCTGATCGTTAAGGGTAAGGATGATCGAATCCGTGAAAGTACACTGCCGGTGGAAACCCATATTTCGGTAGACGATGGAGATAAAGTTCAGGCCGGTCAGGTCTTGGCTAAAATTCCGAGAACCGCATCCAAATCCAAGGATATCACGGCGGGTCTGCCGCGTATTACTGAACTGTTCGAGGCCCGGTCGCCTAACGAGCCGGCGGCTGTATCGGAGATTGACGGTATCGTTAAGATGGGTGGACGTAAGCGTGGATCCCAGGAAGTCATCGTAACCAGCAAGGATGAGACAGATGAGAAGAAATATCTGATTTCCCTTGCAAAGCATATCCTTGTTCAGGAAAATGATTATGTGAAGGCGGGTCAGCCGCTCTCTGACGGGACTATTCCTGCCCAGGATATTTTAAATATCCTCGGTCCGTTTGCCGTACAAAGTTACCTGGTGAACGAAATTCAGGAAGTTTATCGTCTGCAGGGTGTGAAGATTAATGACAAGCATATTGAAGTGATTGTCCGAACCATGATGCAGAAAGTCGAGGTTACGGATCCGGGAGATACCATGTACCTGGAAGGGGATAAAGTTGACCGGTTCGAATTGAATAACCGAAACGACGAATTGATCGGCAAGTTTGTGGTCATCGATCCGGGAGGAAGTGAGTTGAAACCCGGTGCAATCCTCGACCGTCGCGAGGTTCGTGAATACAATAACGAACTGATTAAGGATGGAAAGGACGAGCTGCAAACCCGTGAAGCTGAACCGGCGATTTCAAAACCGATTTTGCTGGGAATTACCCGTGCAGCATTGAGTACGGAAAGTTGGCTGTCTGCCGCATCCTTCCAGGAAACCACCAAGGTTCTTACTCAAGCTTCGATTGAAGCGAAGAAGGACTACTTGCGGGGATTAAAGGAAAATGTCGTGGTCGGCCATAAAGTACCTGCCGGTACGGGTCTTAGGCAGTACGACGATATTATTGTCGGATCCAAAGCCGAAATGGAAGAAGGAGACGAAGAAGTACAAAAAGTCTTTGAAGCTCTGGGTGCCGACGACGGTGACGGAGAATCCGAATCCAAGACGGAAGCCGAGGAAAAAGAGAAAGAATAATAATCAGGATAAAGTAATAACCGGGTACAGTTGGAGGAGAACAAGTGCTCGGGTTTTACAGGATACTGATGTTTATTTGGACTTTTCAATATTTTCCAGAAGGTCTTCAGCTTCCTGGATGAGGTTGTCTGCCCTTTGTTTGGCATCCTCGACAACTTCATTGCCTTTTTTCTTGGCATCGGATACCATGAACTCTTTTTCAAGCTGAAGTTCACGGATAAGTTTTTTTAAATCATCCTTGTATTTAGTCAAGCGGTAGGATAGAATATCACGGGTATTGCGTCCCTTATCGGGGGCAAATAAAAGGGCAATTCCGGCACCCAATACGGCACCACTGAAGAGTCCGATTGTAAATTGTCTGGTAGATCTGCTCATTGGTTTATGAATTTAAGTATTTTTATGTCTGTAATGAATGGGTCAGATGATGGGTATTAAGCTATAACTAATAAATTAAAGGTAAAAATAAAAACAAAGTGACGGTCTGCATGACTCTTTATGTTTGTTTATATTCATTGAAGGCTTTGAAAAACCAGGGGTTTTGTTCAAGATCAAAACCTGAGTGAATTTGAAACCGTAGCTTATTAGCTATAAGTGAGGATTTCAAATTCACGAAAATGCCGATATTGGGCAAAACAACGCTCATTTTTTGAACGCGTAGCGATTTTGCAAAGCCTTCTCATTACCCATAAGGTACTTTAACAACTCATCTCTTACATAACGAAGTAAACACTATGAAAATTTTTATTGATACAGCTGATTTGAATGAAATTCAGGAAGCCAATGATCTGGGAGTACTGGATGGCGTTACAACAAACCCCAGTCTCTGTGCGAAGATAGGCGTAGAGGATTTTAAAGGACATATTGCTAAAATCTGCAAGATTGTAGATGGAGATGTTTCAGCAGAAGTCGTTTCGACTAAGTATGCAGATATTGTTGCGGAAGCCCGTCCGCTTGCAGAAATTGCAGACAATGTGGTCGTAAAGGTTCCCCTGATCAAGGATGGGATCAAAGCTATTAAAACACTGAGTGACGAAGGGATAAAAATTAACTGTACTCTCTGTTTTAGTGCTACCCAGGCTTTGATTGCCGCCAAGGCGGGAGCGACCTATATTTCCCCGTTTATCGGCCGTCTGGATGATATTTCGAGTGACGGAATGACTCTGATTGCGGATATTGTAGAGATTTATGACAACTACGGATATGATACTGAAGTTCTTGCTGCCAGTATACGTCACCCGATGCATGTTCTGGAAGCAGCCCGGCTGGGTGCGGATGTTGCAACTATGCCGCTCAATGTGATCGACTCCTTGTTGAAACACCCGCTGACGGATATCGGTCTGGAGAAATTTCTGAGTGACTGGGATGCTCTTCAGGAAAAACTTGCGAAATAGAAGTAGAGAACGGGTCTAACTCAATTCTCAACCTGCTTTACAAAACCGGAAAACCCGTCGCGCTGTAACACTGTCAGCTCTTTTTCGGCTTCTCCCACTTTGTGAAAAGTGCCGTAGTAAACACGATACACGGTTTTTCCGCTAACTCTGTTTTCTTCAACTCTCGAACCTTTGATTTTTCGTGACTCCTGTTGGGCACGTTGCCGGTCCTGATAAGAAGCGAGCTGGACTGTAAACGTTTCACGGCTCGAAGAGTTGGAGAGGGTAACAGGCCGGTCCCCTTCATCCAGCAGGTACAGGAGAACATTGGCAGTACCCGGCTGAATCATTTTAATTTCACGAGCTGCCCTTCGTGACAAATCAATGATACGATTTCCAACATAAGGCCCCCGATCATTGATTCGAACGTCTACCACATTCCCGTTGTCCTGGTTAACGACTCGAACGACTGTATTAAAAGGCAGGGTTTTATGGGCGGCAGTGAATCCGTCCATGTCATAGCGTTCTCCGTTTGCCGTGGGACGTCCATGGAATTTCGGGCCATACCAGCTTGCCACTCCGGCGCCAATCATGGTCATCGAACCGTCGTCCGCTTCGCCGGCTCGAAACGATTCAGTGCTTCGTACCGTGCCACACGAGGAGATCAGCAAACCGACAAGGGTATACAGGAATATGACTTCTAAGAATCGGGAAACTCGCATGTAAAAGATATATAAGTTGGGGTAGGTATTGAGGAATCCTTGCCGGCAGATAAATTATAAAAAACCGCGGTTCGGGACAATATACGCCTTCAGGAGTTCAACGGCCCGATATAGCTTTCTGCAAATTCAACCCTGGAGTAATTCGTGATGGAACAATTGTTGCTCTATGGGATATTCAATCCACTCAATGGAACTGCTATAGAACCGTAAGCCCTGAAGAATCCTCAGATATCGAGTTGTCTTGAATACTCTTATCATCTCTTATTAAGAGCCAATGGCCGGAATCGAACCGGCGACCTACTCTTTACGAGAGAGTTGCTCTACCCCTGAGCTACATTGGCTGATTAATCTGTTGCTGAACTGAATGACCGAATCCCGTTCGGGGTCAAATATACCAGTTACAAGATGAGATTGGCAATGGGTTTTGCATGATTTCATTCAAATTATTTTTCTATTTTTATCCGATTAACCCGCATTTTTCACCAGGAAATTTTTTTCTAAGCAAGGTGAAGGTAAAATACTGACTATGACGATTACCCTGACTCTTATTACGGTAACCTGTTTGATTTCTCTCGTCGCCTTGTATGGAAATCCCAAGCTGCTAAATTGGGGAATGCTCAGGCCTTATCGAGCCGTGCGGCAGAAAAGCTGGCATGAACTGCTGGTTTCCGGATTTTTACATGCAAACATCGGACACCTTTTCGTCAATATGTTTGTCCTGTTTATCTTTGGAGCTATTCTTGAAGAGTCGTTAAGTGTATTACACTTCGTCGGATTGTATTTTAGCGGAATCCTGGTTTCAGCCCTGCCGTCTCTGGTCAAATTCAGGGACGATCCCACCTATGCTACATTGGGCGCCTCGGGCGCGGTCGAAAGCGTCCTGTTTGGATTCATTTTTTTGTTTCCGACTGAAAAACTCATCCTGATTCTACTGCCGATTCCGATTCCCGCCTGGTTATTCGGGATACTTTTTATTGTCTATAGTGTATTCGAGAGCAAGCGGCGGCGGGGACGTGTAAACCACGAAGCTCATATTGCAGGAGCTTTGTGGGGACTCCTCTATATGCTGATCTTTGTCCCCGGCAGTTTGGATCACATTCTGACAATCTTCAGCTTGAACTAAGACCACAGATCGCAGATCCGGACTCCCCTTCTTCACGGATTCAACACAATCACGATCAACAAAAGGCAGCCCCTTCGCTTAACAATCAGCCGTTTTCCGAACGGAAATCTTTCATAAATTGGACCAGTGTATCCACACTTTCTCGTCTGCAGGCATTATAGATGCTGGCACGAATTCCGCCCACACTCCTGTGTCCCTTCAGGGTATACAAGTCGTGATCGGTGGCCTCTTTAAGGAATTTTGCCTCCAGCTCTTCATTTTGAAGCCGGAACGTGACGTTCATTCGGGATCGGGACTCCTTTTCTGCTGTTCCGCGGTAGAAATCATCCCGGTCAATCTCCGAGTATAGCAATTCTGCCTTCTCATTGTTAAAGGACTCAAAATAGGAGATTCCTCCCTTTTCCTGGATCCATTCCAATACGTAGTTGACCATATAAACACCGAAAACAGGTGGGGTATTGAATATTTTTTCGAGATGAGTTTGATACTTCATCATTGAGGGAATAGGTTCCGGCCGGACTTCCTTTACGAAATCATCGTGAATCAGGACGACCGTTACTCCGGCCGGGCCGATGTTCTTTTGAGCCCCTGCATAGATAATCCCATAGCGGTCCAGGTCGATCGGCCGGGACAGAAAATCGGACGAAGCATCACAAACCAGCGGTGCTCCGTTGCTGGCCGGCTCCGAAGGGAACTGGGTACCGAAAATCGTATTATTGGAAGTAAAATGGACGTAGGTGGCATCGTCAGACAAATCCAGTTCGTCATTTCGTGGGACCCGTGTAAAGTTCTGATCTTCACTCGAATATGGGATATGTACTTTCCCAAACAGTTTGGCCTCCTTGATGGCCTTCTTGGACCATGATCCCGTATTGATATAATCGGCTTTGCGATTTTCATTGAGGAAATTGTACGGGGCCATCAGAAACTGGGTACTCGCACCGCCGGCCAGGAATAACACATTCCAGTCGTCGCCGGCTCCCAAAATATTTTTAAGGCGTTCAGAAGCCTGTTCATGGATCTCCGTGTATTCGGGACTGCGATGACTCATCTCGATGATGGATCGGCCTTTTCCCTTATAATCCAGTAATTCAGATTGTACTTTCTCTAAAACGTCAGCCGGAAGTGTTGCGGGTCCGGCACTGAAATTGTGTACTCTATTCATGTTATTTTAAAACGTGTGTATGATTAATCCTGATCGTATTTTCGGTTCAAACCATGTGGATTTTGGCGGCATAAGTTTACCCTGGTCGGAAACCTCCACAAGTTCTTCAATGGCTGTCGGAAACATGCTGATAGCAAGATCCGCCTTTCCTGTATCCACCAGTTTTTCCAGTTCCCCGGTTCCACGAATGCCTCCAACAAAATCTACATTGGAATCAGTCCGGGGGTTTTCAATATTAAAAACCGGCGAGAGAATTGAATTCTGTAGCCGAGTAACATCCAGTTGTTCTACCGCATCCTCGGTTGACGGTTTCGGCAGTTTCAACCCATGCCATGTTCCATCGAAATATAGGGATACTTCTCCTTTGTTTGAAGGAGCTTTCGGAGCATTCTTTGTGAGATTGAAATCGGTAGTAAGAGCCTGAAACTGTTCGTCGGTAACGGTTTTTATGATCCGGTTATACGGCAGTATTTTCATTTGATCAAGCGGAAAAAGAACCGCCGGGAAATATTCAAACTCTGATTCGCCGGGATAGCTGTTCTTTTTTTTACGAAGTTCTTCCGCTGCGCGGGAAGCACTTTTACACCTGTGATGTCCATCGGCCACATACAGGTGAGGAATATTAGCAAAGGCTCTACCCAATTCTGCCGGGGATTTAACTTTCCAGATCCTGTGCCGAACACCGTCATCCGCCTCAAAATCGATATAAGGCGGAGTTGTGACCATGGTTTTATTCATCAGTGATGAAATATCGGCAGTATCCTTGAATGTTAACATTATCGGTTCGGCATGGGCCGACTGAGTGAGGATATGACGTGTACGATCGTCTTCCTTGTCAGGCCGCGTCAACTCATGCTTGAGGATAATATTACTGTCATAATCTTCAACCGCCGCACAGGCAAATATTCCGGTTTGAGTACGTTCCGGTGTTTCAAGTTGGTAAACATATAAAGACCGGTTCTCATCCTGCTCTAACACCGAACTATCCAGCAAAGCCTTTAAATTTTCAGCTCCTTTTTCATAAACTTCATCCGCATTAAAAGCAGTTCCTTCCGGAAGATCGATTTCCGGGCGGATTACATGAAGAAAACTGTGGAGATTCCCTTTTGCCTGTTCTCTGGCTTCTTCCGAATTGATGACATCGTAAGGCACTGATGAAATTTGTTTTGCCTTTTCAGGCTTGGGAAGCCAGCCATGAAATGAATGAACTATAGCCATAAATCTGTTAAGTTTAAGGATTCAATTTCGTGGTCAATGATACGCATTCTTTTAACACAGTGAAAAGGTAAAACATAAATGATAAACGGTCCTGGAATCAGTTGGAATTTTGAGGCCGATGCACCTGGGTTTGACAGAATCCGGATGTACTGAAAGTTAAAATCATACGGGTTCTAAACGGCTAACCCCGGGATCACGTTTTGCAAGAAATCTAATACAAATAAAAAAAGGCAAGGAAATGGATACACCAACGAACAGTGATAAATTAAATCCGGATCAACAACAGCAACTGTTATTCATGATGTTGATTCAACAGCATCAACAAATTGCCATGATGGGCATGGGCAAGATTAAGAATCCCTCCACCGATGAAATTGAGCGAGACTTGAAATCGGCAAAATTTGCCATTGATACTTTGAATGTGCTGGAAGAATATACAAAAGGGAATCTGCCTGAAGATTTGAAGAATTATTTAACTCAAACACTGACAAATCTCCGTATTAATTATGCAGATGAGAAAAAGAAAGGAGATGAGCCGCAAGAAAGCGGGCAGAAGGATCAAACAGGAGAGAAAGATGAGACAGGGAAAGAACAAGATTCAACCGATTGACGCAGCGGGAGGGGTGTTGTACCGGCCTCTGTACAAGAGCGAAAATGGAAGTCAAGCCGACGCTTATTATGAGGTATTACTTATTCTGCGCAGGGGGGTCTGGGACCTCCCGAAAGGCAAACGGGAGGAATCCGAATCATTTGAACGGTGTGCGGTCCGGGAAGTTGAGGAGGAGACGGGGGCTCCTTCTCCCGTTATACAGGGACATCTGACGGATACATACCATGAATACCCGGATGGCTCTGGACGGATGGGGAAAACAACCCGATGGTATGCAATGACGACAGGGGACCCTGATTTTACCCCGATTCCCCAGCAGGAGGAAGAAATTGAACGGGTTCGGTGGACACCGTTGCCCGACGCACGGGAAATAGTTGGTTTTGAAAATCTTGCAGAGGTGCTGGATCTGTTTCAAAAGAAATTTTCTGCCGGCTCCAAAACATAAAAAAAGGTGCGGATCCTACGAGCCACACCTTTTTATAGTGATAAATAAAAAACAACCGATCGATAAACAGATCCGTTCAACTCAGGTTCGTCAGTGTTCGTTTAGTTTTGCAGCCTGAATACAATAGGCAAACTGTACTGAACCCTGACAGGGCGTCCGCGCTGCATTCCCGGCTTGAATTTGGCCTGTTTGACAGCACGCAGGGCTTCTTCATCACACCCGCCTCCGATTCCCCGAATAACCCGCGGAGCTTCAACATCTCCGGATTCATTTACTATGAACTGAACGTACACGCGTCCTTCGATCCCGGCTCTTCGAGCCATTTCCGGGTAACGGATTCTACCCTGAAGTTCTGCCAATCCACCAATAAGTTCCGGCATTTCTTCCACGACGATGAAGAAATCTTCTTCAGGTTCTTCTTCTTCCTGTTGCGGAGGGGGAGGAGGGAGATCCATGGGCCCGTCGAGGGTGAGTTCAGCATCAATATTGATGTCAATATCCTCTATGATTTCATCATTGGGAACTTCTACAGGAACCGGAGGCCTCGGTGGCGGAGGCGGTGTTTCAAGGTGCCTCGTTTGAATGATCTCTTCCATTTCGATCACATCCTGCTCTTCAAGTGTGTACTCCTTGGCTTCCCCCCCGGTCAGGTCCAGTTTCACAGCTACGATGAAAAGAATCAGGGTTACCAGGAGTCCGATCTGAAGAAAGATCGTATAATAATTTTTTAAATCTGCATCTTCGTTTTTTCGGTTACTCATGATGGCTTAAACTTTTGGTTACTTAATTTAAGTTCCAATTTAATTTATTTCCGTGTGATATACCAAGAAAATTAGAAAAATAACCTAATGAGTGAATTCTCCCTCTTTTTGTTGTTGAATATCGTTTTGAAATCAAGAAGCGTTTATTTTATAGGGAGGAATTCAACCACGGCGAGAAATTTCTTACCACAATTACAAAAGGTGAGTGCACCGGAGTGGACTTATAAAGAGTTCCTTCATCCGTGTGATATTCTATATACAGGATATAGGTGAATAGACCGGCGAGAGATGACCGGAAGTTCCTTTAAGAGATGAATGCAGGGTTGCTTCCAGGATTCATGGTTATTAAAAAAAGGCGTGGACTTCATTAAGCCACGCCTTTTTTGAAACTTTAGTACTCGCTGTGTTTCGGCGGACAGATCTGTCTTTTGCGATCCAGTCATCTCCGCAACGAACGTCGTCCTCATATCAAATCAGCAAAAAATAAATGGGCCGGCCGATCTGTCTCTCGATGGATGGATTAGTTTTGAAGCCGGAATACGATCGGCAGGCTGTACTGAACTCTTACGGGCCGCCCGCGCTGCATTCCCGGCTTGAATTTGGCCTGTTTGACAGCACGAAGGGCTTCTTCGTCACATCCGCCGCCGATACCGCGGATAACTTGCGGATTTTCAACCTCTCCGTTTTCATTCACGATAAATTGAACGTACACACGTCCTTCAATCCCGGCTTTTCGGGCCCTCTCGGGATACGTGATTCTGCTTTGAAGTTCTGCAAGGCCCCCGATGAGTTCAGGCATTTGTTCAACGACCGTGAAAAAATCCTCTTCCTCTTTCTCCTCTTCTTGCTGTGGTGGGGGCGGAGGAAGGTCCATCGGGCCATCCAGGCTCAATTCGGCATCAATATTGATATCCGAATCTTCAATAATTTCATCATTCGGGACTTCCTGGGGGACAGGAGGCCGGGGAGGTGGAGGTGGAGTCTCAATGTGTTCTGTCTGAATAATCTCTTCCATCTCCACAACATCCTGCTCGTCGACTTCATAATTTTCAGTCGGCGAACTTGTAAGATCCATCTTAACGGCAATGATAAAGATGAGTAAGGCAAGGACTAAGCCTGTTTCTACAAAAACCGTATAATGCTTTTTTAAGTTGACTTCCGGGTTTTTTCGCTCTTTGATACCCATTTTTCTTCTTCTTTTGTGTTGGACTTGTCTATTTTTTTATAAGTCGCCAGGCAGTTGAAGGGATTTGCCAAGATGTATCGGGTGACAAATTTTCAAACTATGCTAAATAGTCTGTTATGGGCTGACGCTATTCTATTCTTGAAACATAAAAAAAGGTTTATATTCTGATAATTCAAGTACTTAAACAGACTTTTTATCAGGAGGGTTCCGGGAAATTTTATCAATGGATCGACTGATTTGTGATTATTTTTAATAAAATTACGGCTATCAGGCAGCCAATCAACCCAGCCAATGCATCATACGGGTTACCATCCCGGTTGACGGGTAAAAGTTCCTGCAGAACCTCGATCGAAATACCGAAAATACACCCGGCTATGAAAATTGAGAACAGGGGCAGGGATTTGCGGAAGGTGATAATGTGGGTTAATCCCAGAAAAAACGTCCAGGAGCCGAACATCAGGCCATGTCCGATTTTGTCGTATTCGAAGAGCCGGGTATCAATGGAAATCCTGTCTGTGGGAAGAAGGGTTAATAGAAGTGTTAACAGGGTCAATATCGTAAAACAGATATAGAGCAGGTACTGGTGCCTGTGAAGAAAGTTAAGAAGGGAATGGATCATAACAGATGTTGAGGTTCAAGGGGAACCTCCGGTTCATTTCCCATTTTATCTGACGCTTTTCGATAACCTTCCAGCAAAGCGTGGATTGAACTTAATCCGGGATCTTTACTCATTGTAAGAAATCCTGCGATTTTACCGGATAAAACGTCACCGAAACCGGCGCGGGAAAATATACGGGTATCATAGCCGGTGAGATACAATGGCCCCTCCCGGGTCCCCACGAGGGTTGGGCTCCCTTTTGATACTACGGTTATCCCGTGATCACTTGAGAATTTTTGAACCCAGGCCAACCTGGCAAAATCATCTGAAACCTCTCTGTCAAGTTGTCTCACTTCTCCCGGGTGAGGCGTTATGATCCACGAAGCTTCGGCTGGTTTTTTCGCTTGTTGGATACTGAGAAGAGCATCGGCATCTATGACCGCCGAACCCTGGAATTTGGACAAGATATCTCTGGCAAAGTTCAACGTTTCCTGACGCCGGCCGAGTCCCGGACCGATCAGCAGGCTTCCGTTTCGTTGGTTGAGCAGCTCCTTTACGTCTTCAGTATGAGCGGTTGAAAAAAAAGTATCATCAGAATTCCCGACGGGCATTTTGATAATTTCCGGAAGGGCTGACTCATAGATTGGTAATAGCCCTTTGGGGGAGATTAAAAAAACCGCCCCGACTCCGCTTTTCCAGGCACTCTTGGCAGACATCATCGCGGCTCCTGTCAATCCCTCGGAACCTGCAATAATATATAGAACGCCTTCACTGTACTTGTGCTCCCCCCGGCGTATAACGGATGGAAGCTCCCATTCGAGTTCCGGAAGCAGGACGGTTGCTGTTGATTCCAGGTATTGAGTTGGAAAAGAAAGGTAAAACTGAACGATCTTACCCGTTATATCCACACCGGAATTAAAATAAAATCCAAGCTTTCGGGCGCCGAAGCTCAGTGTGACATCGGCCCTTACAGCATCCCCCATGATTCTCCCGTGATCAGCATGCAGTCCTGTTGGAATGTCGATAGCACAGACAAGGCTCTCTTGGCGGTTGGAATTGATCCAGTTTACGGCCTGGTCATACGGACTCCTCAATTCACTTGCCAGGCCCGTTCCCAACATGCCATCCAGGATATAATCCCATTTTATATCTGGAATTTCAGTCAATTTTTCAATAAATCTGACTTCTAAACCCTGTTTCGAGAGAGTTTTCAACAGGGCAAGGTTTTTGTCTGCGTCTGCCGACAGATCTTCCTCGCCAGACACCATCAGGATTGTGCAATGGTGACGGTAATGCATTGCAAGATATCTTGCAATGACCAGGGCATCTCCCGCATTATTTCCTTTGCCGCATAGGTACAGGCCCTTTGCACGTTCTCCGGTTTTACGGCTGATCCATTGCGCAGCCTGAAGGCCTGCTGTTTCCATAAGGGTAGTTCCGGAGAGCCCGAATTCTTCGATCGTAAGCCGGTCACCTTCCCTGGACTGAGAGGCAGAACAGATCTTATAGAGGTATGGATTTTGAATCAGGCTCATATCGGGTTATTAATAAGAACGGGCGAAAAGTACTTTTTGTTTGGAGGGTTCTCCGGTTACCATGCAACTGCCGGCATCATCAGATTCGAGAGGAATACATCGGATCGTTGCTTTGGTCTCCTCCTTTATTTTGGCTTCCGTTTCGGCAGTGCCGTCCCAGTGCGCATAAATAAATCCACCTTTTTCTATTTCCTCTTTAAACTGTGAGAAGGAGCCTACCGTTCGGGTCTGTTGTTCAGTTCTTTCCAGGGCGGATTTATACAAGTCTGACTGAATGGCCTTCAGGTTTTCCTTTACCCGGCCGGCGATTCCATCGCGATTCACAATTTCCTTATCCAGGGTATCCCTGCGGGCCAGTTCAAGATTATTATTTTGAACATCACGGGGCCCAACGGCAATTCGTAACGGGGTTCCCTGTACTTCGTGTTCTGCAAATTTCCACCCGGGTTTATAATTGTCCCGGTCATCCATTTTGACAGAAACCCCTGCATCCTTGAGCTCCTTGTAAATAGGATCGGCGTACTCCATCACCTCATTCCGCTGTTCGTCATTTTTCCATATCGGTACGATTACCACTTGGGTAGGAGCGAGTTTAGGGGGGAGGACCAGTCCCTGGTCGTCCGAGTGAGTCATGATCAGTCCCCCGATCAGGCGGGTGGAAACTCCCCAGCTTGTGGCCCATACATATTTGTGTTCCCCG
This sequence comes from Balneolaceae bacterium, assembly GCA_040877875.1. GTDB lineage: Bacteria > Bacteroidota > Rhodothermia > Balneolales > Balneolaceae > JBBDNC01. Next base: position 22,814 of record JBBDNC010000093.1, read on the forward strand.
TCCTTATCCTGAAATTTCACGTCAAACGCTTTGGCGAAATTTTGTCCGAGGAAGTGAGACGTTCCGGCCTGCAGGGCTTTTCCATCCTGCATAAGTGCTTCAATACAGTAGGTGTCAACCGCACCTGCAAACCGTTCTGATTCCGTTTTGATTCCGGTTTTGACAGGCATGGCCATATAATCTTCGGCAAACGTTTTATATACGTCCAGCATCTGCCGTGTCTCCACTTCCGCTTCCTCTTTTGTAGCGTGGGCCGTGTGACCCTCCTGCCACAAGAATTCCATCGTGCGGAGGAAGAGCCGGGTACGCATTTCCCATCGGACAACATTTGCCCATTGATTGATGAGGATCGGCAAATCCCGATAGGATTGAATCCAGTTTCTGTAGGCATCCCATATGATGGTTTCGGAGGTGGGACGTACAATCAGTTCTTCTTCCAGGGCAGAGTCGGGATCCACTTCCACCCCCCCGTTCACACTTTTGAGGCGGCTATGAGTGATGACGGCACATTCTTTGGCAAAGCCTTCAACGTGCTGAGCTTCCTTGGATAGAAACGATTTAGGGATGAAAAGGGGAAAGTAGGCATTTTCATGTCCTGTATCCTTGAACATCTGGTCCAGTGCATGGCGCATATTTTCCCACAAGGCAAAGCCGTTGGGCCGGATGATCATGCACC
>JBBDNC010000094.1:0-4328 GCA_040877875.1 Balneolaceae bacterium
GCAAAAAGACGCTCATTTTTTGAACACGCAGTGATTTTGCAAAGCCTTCTTTAATTGAAATGAATAAACATATTTACGGTTTCACTGATAACATGATAAACCATTAAGAATCGGATGATGTCTGACAATATTTCAAGAAAAAGCTTTCTCAAAAAAACCGGCACTGCCCTGGCCCTATCGTCCATAGGGTTTCCCTCTATCGTGATTCCCAGACAACAAGAGAAACTCGGTGTTGCCCTGGTTGGGTTGGGCAGTTATAGTTCAGGCCGTTTGGCCCCCGGCCTTCAGCAAACCGAACATTGTGAGTTGCGTGGAATCGTAACAGGTTCTCCACACAAGATTCCGATCTGGCAGGAGCGATACGGTATCCCCGACCGAAATGTTTACAATTATCAAACAATGCATGAAATTGCCAATAATGACGATATTGATGTAATATACGTTGTAGTACCGACGGGGCTTCATTCCAGGTATGCCATAGCCGGTGCGGAAGCAGGCAAACACGTCTGGTGTGAAAAGCCGATGGCCATGTCCGTTGAACAGTGCCGGAACATTATCAGTGCATGTAAAAAAAGCAGGGTCCAACTTACCATCGGGTACCGTATGCAACATGAACCGAATACTCAATCAATCATCCGGTATGGACGGGAGAAGATTTATGGGGCCGTAACGGAAGTGCGAACGGGTGCAGGCTACAACGGAAGTCATCCCGTGGGGAACTGGAGACGCAATCCCGAACTCGGGGGTGGAGCTTTATATGATATGGGCGTTTATCCGATAAATGCTGCCAGGTATGCAACCGGTTTAGAGCCTGTTGCAGTAAGCGGAATTCAAAGTACCGAACGGGAAGAAATATATCCGTTTGTGGATGAAACAACGGAATTTGAACTTGAATTTCCCGGAGGGGTCGTTGCCAGGGGTGAAACCAGCTACGGAAAATCTATGAATTACCTGGATATCGATTGCTCGGAGGGCTCGTATCACCTGAGGCCATTTCAGTCCTATTCGGGCGTTCAGGGCGAAACCAGCGACGGGAAAACACTTCCTCCTGACCCCAACCATCAACAGGCCCGGCAAATGGATGACAATGCCCGGGCAATCAGGGAAAACAGAGATCCTCTTGTGCCGGGTGAGGAGGGTTTGGCAGATATCCGGATTGTCGAAGCGATTATGGAATCTTCGCGAAAGGGCGGTGCCAGAATTCAGTTATAAATAAATCAAAACAGGCGGCATTCCGGCTCCCGCCAATTCATTAAAAAAAGTAGCAGGATGCAAGTACGATTTGTAACTATATCCGATAGTCCGGAATAAAGCCGGATTTTTCACTTTGGTAACAGAAAGATCCTGATCAGGTGATGCTTGCCTCAAACCTGACATCCCCTCGAAACTACCTCCTGCCCCGACTTATTTCCAGTGTAATATAAAGGGTACATTTGGGAATCCTTCTTACTCATGTCCATATTTTTGGATTCATTAATCTTTTGTGAACCAGCCGCGGATCCGGTCAATCAGATTTTTATCCTCTCCATCTTTTTCTTCTTTTGATTCTTCTTCCACTATTTGTGCATCCTTACTGTCGCGTCCGGTGAAGAAATCCCGGACGCGGTCGGTGAACCGCTCATCACGATAATCTTCACAATTCGTTGCAAAGGAATGATTCTGCTGATGGGCATGAAAATTTTCAGAGATAGATTCGAGTTCAGGATTTTGACTCATCTTTTGCAAAAAAGTGCCGGAAACGGGCAGGGCATTCCGGGAAGCAAAACCGATATTTTCAGGAAGGCGGACCTGGGGAGAGGCTCCCCCTACCCACGTACCGAATACCATATCAGGTATCATCCCTATAAACCAGCCGTCGGTAAAATTCTGATGGGTGCCGGTCTTCCCGGCCACTGCATGACGGATTCCGAATTGCGTACGCAAGGGGCTGGCCGAACCGTTCTCCACTGATTTGGCAAGTATGGCCAGGATTGCCGAAGCTGTTTCTTCTGATATTGCCAGCTCACCGGGTGGCGAGTGAGAGGGGAATTCATAAATTAAGGTTCCATCAGCATTGTAGATCGCTTTGATAAAACGGGGTGTAGCCGGAGTTCCCCGGTTGAGAAAGGTCGTGTAGGCCCGGGTTAACTCCAGCAGGGAGAGTTCCGCCGTACCGAGGGCAATGGAGGGTTGTCCGGGGATCGGTGAATGAATTCCCATCCGCCGGGCGGTTGAGCGAACGTTGTCAATTCCGTTTTCCATTAACAATTCAACTGAAATGGTATTGACAGACCGGGCAAGAGCAGCCTGAATCGAATAATATCCTCCGTACTCTTCCTGTAAATTTGAGGGTGTCCAATCGTCGTAGGCGAGATACGTTGAGAGAAGGTTTCGGCGGTAATCACAGGGTCTCACACCCGATTCAAGGGATGAAGCATAAACGACAGGTTTGAAAGCGGATCCGGTTGGCCGTCGTGACCTTACATGATCATACTGAAAATAACGGGGTTGAATACTGCCCACCCAGGCCAGAACATCCCCGCTGGAGGGATGCATTGCCAGAAATCCGGCGTTGAGAAAGGAGAGGTAGTGACGGATTGAATCGCGGGGAGTCGCCGTTACGCTCTTCATACCTTCCCACGTGAAAAGGTCCATCGATACCGGCTCGTCCAGAGCATTGCTGATTTCCCGGTCGTCCGTACCGCGTTGCTTCAGTCGCTGATAGCGCCTGGAATCGTGCCAGGCACGCACAACCATTGGATCCTCTGCGTCAAAAACAGGTTCTTGTTTCTGGTGTGCGTCGAAGATTCTTTGCAACCCGGCGAGAGTCGATTGAATGGATTGTTCGGCAGCTTCCTGTATTCTCGAATCAAGGGTAGTTTCAATGACCAGTCCGTCGGTATACAGGTCGTAATGCCGGCCGTCGAGGGCAGGAAAGTTGTCGAGAATCTGCTGAATTCTGGATTTAATATATTCTCGAAAATGCGGAGCGTTGCCTTCACTTTGAGAGTATCGGATGTATTCCAGATCCAGAGGACGCTCTTGTGCTTTTTCCATATCTTCCGGTTCAATCATTCCATAGCGTTCCATTTGTTGGAGAACCAGGTTTCGCCGTTGCAAGGCATGATCCGGGTTGCGGCGTGGATTGTAGTAAGTGGTTGCCCGCAGCATACCCGCTAAAGTTGCCGCCTGATGAAGTTGAAGCTGATCAGGCGGAGCATTGAAAAATCGTTCTGAAGCCGTTCGGATCCCCCAGGTATCCTCACCGAAGGAGACCGTATTGATATAAAGCTCCAGGATCTCTTGCTTGGAATAGAGGCGTTCAAGACGGTGTGCAATGATGATTTCCCGGATTTTATTGACGACGAGTGAGTAGAGGCTGCTTCCTTTCCGGGGATACAGATTTTTGGCCAGTTGCTGAGAGAGGGTACTCCCGCCACCGGCCTCTTCACGCAATAACAGAGTCCGAACCATGACACGTCCCATAGCCCGGAAATCCAGGCCCTTATGTTCATAAAAACGTATATCCTCAATTGCAAGAAGGGCATCAATGAATCCCGGTGCTACGTCTTCCAGGTTTACCCGATCCCGGTATTGCAGGAAATAACGTCCTATTAATTTTCCGTCGGAAGAGTAGACCGAAGAAGCTTCCTGGTTGTCGATGTCTTTTAATTCAGAGTAGTCGGGCACCGGCCCAAGTACGCCGAAATAGATCAACCCGATAAAACCCAGGACTATCGCAAAAATTGCAGATACAAGTTTCAGGAGAGTTTGAAACCCTTTTCGCTGATTCTTTCGGATGGATGCCTGTCTTTTTTTCGTCATTCGGGAGACTTCCTAATCATGTTGGGTATAGCGGATCTATATAAAAACAAGAAACGAAGTCGACTTCCGTATCATTGTATTCTTTTTCCCAATCGACGGTTTAAACACCCTGCCACTTAAGTTTTTAGAAAAGGTGAGATGAATAGATTCAGGTACTGGTATATATACGGTTTCAAATTATTCTGTCAAGGCCCATCTGAAGGCCTTGACAGAAGCAGGGGAGAGATACAAACCGTTATGCCGAATACCTTATCATATTTCTTCCAGCCGGTGGATTTTCCCGTCAAAACCACAGATATAGAGTTCATTCTCAGCATCAACACCGAAAGATGAAATCCCGAAGTTCACCTGAAGCAACTGAGAGTTGACCGGATGATCGAGGTCAGCGGAATCGAGCGCCCACATCCGCATGGATACAAAATCGGCATAGATATACTTGCCTGCGAGCCCCGGAAGTGCAGAGCCTCGGTAGACAAATCCCCCGGTTATGGACTTATCTCCGGATTCCTGGCTGTAATCCCATA
>JBBDNC010000095.1:0-23265 GCA_040877875.1 Balneolaceae bacterium
GCGTCCCAGGCAGAAGATCAGTTTGGGCTGGATGATATCTATCTGCCGCATCAGGTAAGGGAGGCTTTTCTGCCGCTCCTCGGGTTTTGGGTCCCGGTTTTTTGGGGGACGATGTTTTAAAATATTTGCGATGTAAATATCATCTCTCTGGAAACGGATGGCTTCAAGTATTTTGTTCAGAAGTTTTCCCGCTTTTCCGACAAACGGTTCACCCTGTTGATCTTCATAATAGCCGGGAGCTTCCCCGATCAATATCAGATCGGCATTTGGATTCCCAACTCCGAAAACAAGATTTGTTCCCTCCAGATCGGTTTTTAGATCCTGACTTTTCTCACAAAAAACACGCAACTCTTCCAGAGTTTTGCACGATTTTAGCTGTTCGTCCAAACCGGACGGCTGACCGGGTTTGAACAGCGAAGGAGAATTGCCGGCGGCGGGTTGAGGAGGACGGCCGGGCGAAGTTCTGTCAGACTCGACAGTTTTTCCGTTTTTTTGGTTTTCGGCATCCTCTGTGGTTTCGGTTTCAAGGCTGCTTTCGTCCGGTGTTGTATCCGTTCCGGAATGACCCGGTTGCAGAGTGGAACCTGTCATACTCCTGTGGAGAGCGGGATTCCAGTCTCCATACAACTCCCGTTCGTCTTTCAGAAAGCGGATCAATTCCTCCAAAACCTGTTCTTTCTTCTCGCTCATAAGCCTGCCAGGGATGCGATGATTTTTTCTTCTTCTCGTGTCATGTCAACCATACTCTTGCGGGGCCAAGCCTCGATCTTTTATCGTCTGGCTTCTTTAAAAAACAGCCACGTAGCTATGGCTATGCACCGGTTTTTTGCATTGCCAGACGGTAAAATCTCTTCGACTTACCCCACATCGCATGGTTGACATGACACTAGAATCTTTTGATCGATTTTGCCAAATATAAAATCTTCTTTGGCCTTTTTACCAAGTTCAGCCGGGACAATACGGTTTTCCAGGGCGGGGGTGAACGGTACGGCAACCCGGACATAATTATCAGTCCATCCCTGGATAAACCCGTTTTTATTTTCGCTTTCAAATAGAACCGGCCGTACCTGCCCGGTGAACCGGGTATCGAAATTGTATCGTTTTTTGGCTGATAGCCGTCGGAGCTTGTGAGTTCGTTTTTTTCGCTCGGGGACCGGAATAACCGGTTGAATATTCAGGGCATGTGTGTCAGGGCGCTCCGAGAATGTGAACACATGAAGATAGGAGATATCCAGGCTTTCGATGAACTCGAAGGACTCATTGAATAACTCCTCCGTTTCGCCCGGGTGACCTGTGATGACATCGACTCCGATGCATGCATCGGGCAGCATTTTCCGAATAAATTCAACCCGGTCCCTGTAGAGTGCGGATGGATACCGGCGCCTCATAAGCCCCAGCATTTTATCGCTTCCGCTTTGAAGCGGCATGTGAAAGTGAGGTTGGATTTTTTCAGAATCTGCTGCAAACCGGATAATATCTTCGTGCAAGAGATTGGGTTCAACCGAAGAAGTACGGATTCTCTCCAGTCTTTTTATCTTATTCAGTTCCTTTAAAAGCTCGAAGAAGTTTTCATCACGGCCTCTGCCAAAATCTCCGGCATTTACGCCGGTTATGACAATCTCCCTGAATCCCTCTTCCACCAGTTGATGTGCATTACGAATCACAGTTTCAATTTTCGGACTACGGCTTTGTCCACGGGCAAGTGGAATCGTACAGAAGGAACAGTTGTAACTGCATCCATCCTGAACCTTCAGAAAAGCGCGGGTTCGATCGTCCGATGAAAAAGCGTTATGGAATTCCACAGCTTCATTTACATCACTGTTGTAAATGAGGGTCTTTTCCTGTTTAACAAACTCATCAAACAAATCCAGAAGCTGGAATTTATTTTTAGCTCCTAAAACTACATCCACCCCGTCAATTTCAGCAATCTCTTCCGGTTCCAGTTGAGCATAACAACCGACAACGGCAATAAATGCGTCCGGATTCCTTCGTCGTGCACGCCGGACGGTTTTCCGGCAGGCGCTGTTGGCGTTATTTGTAACCGAACAGGTATTAATGATATAGATATCGGCATCGCTGTCAAATTCCGTAACTTCATATCCTTCATTCATAAAATCCCGCTTGATCTGGGAAGTTTCGGAAAAATTGAGTTTACATCCGAGGGTATCAAAGGCAACTTTTTTCATGAGTGAATGCTTTTCAGCTCATTTGTCCGTTTGTATTCTAATCTATTCATATTCACATTTGGCAGCGTGATGTTTTACATAATAGGATTTGTAATTCAATGCCTCTTCATCCATACATCCTTCAAGGTTCAATACTTTTACAGACCGTATATCGGCCGGATGACTTTCGGCCTGAAGTGCAAAATGTCCACCGCTGATTCGCTGTCCCCGGTCGAGTTGCGGACGGCTGTATTCGAATACCACTTCGCCGTTCAGGATATGTTGAATGAAAGAACTGCCATGGGCCACCAGTTCGGCTGTGACCCATTGGTCGCCATGAAACGTGGGTCCGCCGGAATTGATGCAGTGTTGGGTAATCAGTTCCCCGTCGATGACCACATGCGTTCCCGGAGTACATATATTGCCGTTCGATCGATCGTTTTCACCGTCTCCCCCCAAAAGCTGAAATTCAATGGAGTCCGGGAAATCCTGATCCAGTTCCATGCTTTCGGCTGATTGGGCGTGAAACATGATACCATTATTTCTGAATGCCCATCCCGGTCCGTCGGGAGCCTGTTCTCCAACAAAACGGTACTCTACTTGAAGTCGGTAATAGGAATAGGGTTCTTCATAAAAAATGTGTCCGAATTGACCTGTAAAGCTTTCATATTCATCATATCGTACTTTCATCAGGCCGTCTTCCACACGGAAAGTGTTATTATAATTTTCATTCAGTCCGGCGCCGGTGATTTTGAAATCCCATCCGTCGAGGTTTTCGCCATTAAAAAGTTCAATCCATTCCTCGCGGTCCGGGTCCGTTTGGGCATGGGAGGGGGTCCACGTAAAACAGCTCAGAAAGATGGCGGGAAGAAGAGTGCCGAATAGAAGAAATCGTTTTAGTTTCATGAAATTTGAATTGTAGGTTGAAGATTAATTAAATATCGAGTCAGATGGACTCCGAAACGACCCTGTGATAAAACGAATGTTCAAAGGGCAAAGGGTTCTGTAAATCACTTTTCTAATGGCAGGCTCCTTTAGAAAAATTCAAGTCAGGTTTTTGGTTTTTTCTTTTGATTCTTTAGCCATTTTTTCCTGATAGGAAGCCAGGCTTTTTGCGATAGACTGGTCGTTGACGCCAAGGATTCGAAGGGCGAGCAAGCTTGCATTTTTGGCTTTCCCAATAGCTACGGTGGCGACCGGCACACCGTTTGGCATTTGAACGATTGAATAGAGACTGTCAATTCCCCCCAGGGCGCTGGTTTTCACCGGAACACCAATGACCGGCAGGGTGGTATAGCTCGCTAACATCCCCGGGAGGTGGGCAGCTCCGCCGGCACCTGCAATGATGACTTTCAGGCCTCGTTCCCGGGCTGATTTTCCGTATTCGGCCATCACATCCGGCGTACGGTGGGCGGAAACGACTTGCTTTTCAAATGGAATCCCGAAATCCTCCAGGATTTTCGCAGCTTCCTTCATCGTTGACCAGTCACTGTCGCTTCCCATGACCAGCCCGATCTCTGGGGGGTTCTTCATATTGATTACGATTTATTTACGGATGGCTACAAGCACGATAGAATCTATGAAATCAAACAGGAAGAGAAAAACAGAAAGTGTAAAAGTGTATTGCATCGCACTTAACCGTTTGCCGGCTATTTTTTGGTAGCAATCAGAAGCCCGATTCCCACCAGCATAAAAAAGGTATGGGGCAGTGCTACAGCAAGAAACGGGTCGATCGTTCCGGCGGCCCCGAACGGTTCAAATACTTTCATAAAGACCAGATATACAAAACTGACCACAAGGCCGGCAGCGATGTAAAATCCTTTTCCTCCCTTCCGGCGTTCCGAAGCCAGTGCAAACCCGATAAGCGTAACAATGACGATCGACAACGGGTAGGCAAGCCTGCTATAAAACTGGACCAATGGCAAATTAATATCCCCCGCGCCAATCCGGCGAATCGATGCAATGTAAGAAGCGGCTTCCGGGTAGGTGAGTTGATAGATATCACTCGAACGCCGAGCAAGATCCTGGGGCTGAATATTCATATCATAATTCACCTCCCGTTCAGATCGGTCTTTAAATCCGGTTTCATTGAAGATCCGTTCCTTGAACCCGGTCAGCTTCCAGGTATCCAGGGAATCAACCCATTCCATACGTCCTGCCGTAATCACCCGCGAGATGATCTCTCCGTCAAATTCTATCAGGGTGGCTTGGTATCCGAGATTGGAAACCGACTCAAAATGAGAAATATTGAGAACCATATTGGGTGCTTCCTGCCTGTAGAGCATATCATCGTCAATCGAATCACTTCGTTTATTCAAATATTGACGCTCAAAGGCAATTCTATCGGCATTGGATTGAGGAATGATATAGGCATCGAGATAACTGATGATCCCGGCCAGAACCAGGGCAAAGAAAAGAAAGGGGAGAGCCAGCCGGTAAAGACTGACTCCTGCGGCTTTGATCGAGACGATTTCCAGTCGTTCGGTCATCTGACCGGTCAGATACAGGCAGGCGACGAAAATAGCGAGGGGACTGACCAATCGGAGCATCTCCGGTATGAAATTTATGTAGTAGTCAAACCAGATTTGCGTAACCGTGGCCCCCCGATCCGTAAAATCATCACTGTTTTCAGAAAAATCGATCAGTATATAAATGACGATCAGGGCAAACAGGACGAAAAAAGTCAGGGAGAACAACCGCTTGATAATGTGCCGGTCCATTTTATTCATGAGCGCTTCAGAAGTCTGGTAATTTTAAAAGACGTACTGATGTGAAGAATCATGAGAATTCCGGCCAGTCCCAGGAAAAAATTGATTCCCCACATGCCGAAAAACGGGCTGATGATCAGCCGGTCAGCCCATTTTTCACCCTGTATAATTGCAATAAAGTAGAATGTAAGGAGAACCAGGCCTACAATTGCAGCAAACCCTATATTCCCTTTACGTGTCATCATTCCGATCGGAGCTCCCAGGAGAACAAAAATGATACAGGCGAACGGAATAGCCAGTTTTTTATGGACTTCAACTGTAAATTCGGCAACTCTGGATGTCCTCCAGTTCAGGTTGGATGCCAGGTTATCAACACTTGAGCGGTAACTGCTCAGCCGGGAGATGGTCTGATTGATCAATATCGTCTGTTGTTCGGGAAATGGCACCTGGTTCAGGGTTTCGATCGATGAATGATAGACCTGTACCGTATCTTCAGCATTCTCAATTTCAGGAACAAAGCTTCGATGATAACTGTCAGCTTCTATATTGCGAAAATCTCCATGATTGCTTAAAAAAGACTGGATCTCTTTCTGCATTTCGCTTTCAAGCGTGTCTATATAGGCAAGCATTGCCTGGGCACGCATCGTTCGGTCATTTCTGTTTCGTTCTTCAGGGTTGGAGCGTGTAAAAGCAAGCTCCGAAAGGTCGAAAGTAATCCGGTAGCGATTGAATTCAGACATTTCAATATCGCGCCCCCCCCGGCTGCCTGGCATGTTACGCATGATGGATCCGTCTTCGAGAAATAATGAGAGAGTATGTTCATTTGGAGTCACAAGCAGGCCTTTCCTGGCTTTGATAAATGCGCGTTGCCGTTCCTTGGATTCTTCCTGGAATAGAGTAACATCGTACAAGGAGTCGGTTTCAGCGGGAATTTCTTTCACCAGGAATGTATATCCCTCGATTCCGTCGTAAAACACTCCGGGCTGCAAGTCGAACCCGGGTTTTTTCATTCGGATATCAAGAAACAGAGAACGGGCTTTGTGATTGGATTCCGGGAGGATTTCATTGGAGAAATAAGCCAGGCCTAAAAACAGGATGCAGGAAGTGATGACAACCGGTTTGAGCAGTTGAATCGGGTTTACCCCGGCTGCTTTGACTGCGGTTAGTTCATTCCATTCTGAAAACTGGCCAAATGCCATTAACGTGGAAACGAGGACGGCCATTGGGGCTGCCAATACCACCATGTAAGCGAGGTTGTTGAGGATCAGCTCGAGAACGATCATGAAATCCAGTCCTTTCCCAACCAGCTTGTCAACATGCTGGATCAGGAACATCATAAGCAGAATAAACATAACCGTAAAGAAACAGAACAGGAACGGCCCGATATGCTTTTTTAAAAGATCCCTTTGAATCTGGTTAAACATTCTTCCGCTTTTAATTTAATTGCTTCTTCAAAATAATAACCTTTCATGGCAAAAATACGGCGAATTAACAGAAAAAGCGTAGTTTCAAAATTCTGTTTACTTTCAACATAGATAATATTCTTTTATTATCGGCTTACTTACGGTTTAAAGTCGATTGTTGTGACCCATGGAATAACGTACGACAACCCCGACATCAGGTGGTGAAGACGACATGAATCCTCAAAAAGTAACGTAAAATATAAAGCTTATCGTCCTATCGTTACGATTTTGTATTGGAGTTTAATCACGAACGGAAATTCAACTACCTTTCACCACAGGGTAAAAGACACAAGGCATCTAATTGCAGAGTGCGGCTTGCAGTAAAGAATGATGCAGGGGTAGCAACTCTATATTTGTATCAGATCAGTACTTGTAATATGCATCTTATTAAACTATTTGTGCTGACAGCTATGACGGGATGGTTCACCGTCGGGCTAATGAATTATGCATATGCCCAGGAAACGGGGGGGGGTACGGTGCGGGAAACCGCTTTGCCTGACACTACCGGCCGCTCCCAGGATTTTGATGCTGCTTTTCGCATACCCTATACCGGCAGAATTGTCGCCAAACCGTTTCTCCGGCCCCTTCCCCGTCTTTATTATATCAGCTTACCCGGTGAAACGGTTTCAGTTGAACGCCGGGAGGATGGCAGGTATATGACCCGGCAATTCATCGGGAATGTACAGACCGGGCTTCCGGGAATTTACAGTTTTGAAGAATACGCCGAAACGACCAAAGAAGAGCAGGTCTATTCCAATTGGCTGCGACTGATTGAAGAATCTGAACGGAGCGACTCCCGACAAAGAGGATTGCTCGATTTTCGATTTACAGTACCGGGGGGCCGGGAATCTGCGTTTACCACGATTTTCGGCCAACCCGAGGTAAATTTACGCGTGAATGGTGTGGCGAATATGAATGTGGGGGCTTCGATTCAGCATACGGCAGATCCGTCTCTTCCGGAAGATCAGCAGACCCGTGTGGATCCGACTTTCGAACAAAACCTGCAGTTGAACATCCAGGGAACGATTGGCGATAAACTGACGATCCAGACGGACTGGGATACTGAACGGATGTTTGATTATCAAAACCGGCTTCATCTCATGTATGAAGGATATGAAGACGAGATCATTAAGCAGGTGGAAATGGGAAACGTAACCATGCAAACCGGCAATTCCCTGATTCGGGGTTCCGGTTCACTGTTCGGGGTCAAGACTGTGGCTGAAATGGGAGCTTTGCGTCTGACCTCCATTCTTTCCCAGCAAAAAGGGGAGAGTAATGTCGAAACGATTACCGGCGGTTCACAGGAACAGGAGATTCAAATCCGTCCGGCCGATTATGAAAACCACCGGCACTTTTTTCTCGATTTTTATACGCGTCAGGAGTTTGAAGAAAGCCTGTCCAACCCGCAGCAGGCTCGTCAGACATTGCAGATTTCCGAGCTGAACGTTTGGGTACTCCATGAGAATATCCAGGCAGAAGAAGGATCCAGGCTTGCCATCGCCCTGGCCGATTATGGAGTGGTTGAGACGGGAGGGGATTCCTATGCACCCCCGGATAATCAAAGGGACCGCTTCTCACAGAATCAAATGGATCCGTTCAGAGATCCATCGGTCAGCGTGTCGGCTTCCGAACTTGGCCTGGATAACTCCCGGGATTTTGAAGAGGGATATTTCACTCTTCTTCAGGAAGGTCAGGACTATACGGTGAATAATGTATCCGGCTACATTTCTCTCAACCGGTCGCTTGGTCCACGGGAAGTTCTCGCCGTATCATTTTCTTATCGCGGAGCCAATGGTGAGACGATCAGCGTGGGAGATGTTACCCAGGGGGGAAATGAACGAATTTTCTTGAAGATGCTACGGCCGAATAATATGTCGACCGACCACAAGACTTTTCCGCTGACAATGCGTAATGTATATTCGCTCGGCGTCAGTGACCTTACGAGAGATAATATCGATCTGGAGGTGCAATTCACCGAAGGCAATGTGGCACATAATTTTCTGCCCGGAAGAAATTCACTTTTGCTCCAGGATCTGGGGCTGGACCGGGTCGATTCGCAAGGATCGCCCGAACCGGACAACCAGATAGATTTTGGAACGGGTACCCTGAATGCCCTGAACGGCCGCATTGTTTTCCCCTATCTGGAGCCGTTTGGAAACAGGATGGAGGAGTTGTTGAACGAGACCGGTGCTTCCCAGGAAGATATTGACCGCCTGGTCTATAACGAATTGTACACGGAGAGACAGCAAAATTCAGCTCGTTCCTCAAAAAATACATTCTACCGGATCGGGGGGACAGTCAAGGGAGGAGTCCAAAATAACTTTTCATTGGGAATCGCCCTGGTTGAAGGGTCGGTAAATGTTTTTGCCAACGGCACTGAATTGCAGGAAGGAGTTGATTATCAGGTGGATTACAGCTTCGGAAGTGTGACTATTTTAAATGAACGGTACACCGCCCCGGGACAGGAGATCCGTATCGAATATGAAAATCAGGAATTTACGTCGATCGCACAGAAGTCGTTTGTCGGCGTCCGGGCTGAATACCAGGTGAACAATGACATCAATTTCGGAGGTACGTTTTTCCGATATAATGAACGGCCGCTGGATGACAAGATTCGGATCGGAGATGAACCGATTACCAATACGGTATTCGGATTTGACACAAATGCCAGTTTTGACGCTCCTGTTCTCACCCGTGTTCTCGACGCTTTCCCATTACTGTCGACCCGGGAATCATCGGAAATTACTCTGAGCGGGGAATTTGCCCAGTTGCGGCCCGGAGTCGTTCAAACCCGGGCCGTTGATCGTGCAATCCGGAATGATGAACTTCAACCGGATGAAAGGGAGGGACTCTCCTTTATCGATGATTTTGAAGGATCCAGTATCAAAATCAACCTTCTCAATGCAACCCGCTGGCAGCTTGCAGCGCCGCCGTCTGCAGTACCCGGCTATGAACCTGACTTGATATATTTCGAGGAAGAGTTATCCTCTCCTGCGAGTTCTCCGCTGCATGTTCAGGTGGAACGGTCGGATTTAAGGAGTAAATTCGCCTGGTATACGATCCCGCGGAATATCAGCAGTATTCTCGACGATGTTCAGTTTACACCCGAATCCGAGCTCGTCCGTGTAAATGATGTGTTTCCGGGACGTGAGACCCGGAATCCGCAGGAGGAGATTATTACTACAATGGATGTCTATTTTGATCCTACTCGCCGCGGCCCTTATAACTATAACCGGGATCTCAGGAACTTGCTGGAAGAGGAACCGGAGCGAACCTGGGGGGGGATGACGACCGTACTGCCGTCCGGACAGGAAGATTTCACCCAGAATAATGTGGAATTTCTTGAATTCTGGGTTCAGCCGCTACTTCCGGGAGGCAGGAATCCGACAGCGGGTGACCTGGAAGATTATGACGGCAAAATCTATATCGATATCGGAATTGTATCCGAAGATGTAGTGCCGAATGCCAGGCTGAATACGGAAGACGGGCTGGCACTCAATCCGGAATCCCTGATACCGGACCGAATTGAAAGCCCCCGTTCTTTTATTCCGGCAAATCCCCCGCCTCCTGAAGGCGAGTTCTCGACAGCCAACCGCGACCTGGAAGATGTGGGCCTGGATGGGATACCGGCTGAAGGAGGAGTCAACGGTTTAAATGAACGAAGTATATTCTCGGGCTTTGTCGAGGCCATGAGGGATCAATATGGGCAGTCAACAACCGCTTTTCAGGAAATTTTCAGGGATCCGTCAAACGATCAATATATCTACTACGGGGAGTCGCTGATGGAAAACCGGCCGCTACACGCGCGGTTTCACCGCATGTTGGGGTATTATGAGGGGAACACCCCGCTTGACCAGAGTGATCGCAGGGCTGTGACGAACCGTCCGAATACCGAGGGACTCCTGAATCCGTCACGAGTGGAGCTGAACAATGCCTATTTTCAATATGAAGTAGATTTGAACCCTGCAGATTTCGGGAGTCTGAATATTGGTTCCGGAGGGAGCTTTATTGTGGATAAAGTCCCCGGGTCCAGACAGGAAGATCGCTGGTATCTGGTCAGGATTCCCGTGGAAGAGTACAAGCGTAAAGTGGGAGATATTGAAGATTTTCAGAATATCACCTATGTCCGGTTTTGGATGTCGGGATATGAAAAACCATTTACCATGCGATTTGCCACTTTGGAATTCGTGGGGAGCCAATGGCAAAAAGCCGAGCAAATCAACCAGGTGAGTGATCCGGCGGCTGACGTAAAGGTGTCGACGATCAATATCGAGGAAAATGCCAATCGTCAGCCGATTCCCTATCGTCAGCCCCTGGGGGCGATCCGTGCCCAGGATCGGGGCACCCAGCTCCAGGTGTTGGCAAATGAACAGTCCATTGTTCTGGATCTGGAGAATCTGGGTCCGCAGTCTATTCAGATGGTCAAGCGTAATTATCCCGGCGGACTCAACCTTTTAAACTATTCCAATATGCGGATGTTTGTCCATGGAGAGGGATATCAGAACAGGGGAGAGGCGGAACTGGTGATGCGTTTCGGCAATGATCTGGAAAATAATTATTACGAATACCGGCAGCCCATCACTCCGACCGACTCCGACTATCCGTTTCAGGGATATGACCAGAGCGAGACGGGGCGGATGGAGGAGGAAGCTGAACAGATCTGGATCTATGAAGAAAACAGTATGAATATCGTACTGAACGCCTTTAACCAGCTTAAACAATTACGGGATCAGGAAGCTCCTGAAGATTACTCTGAGGTTTATGAACGAGGGGGACTTCTGGAAGACGCCGTGCCGGGGGCCGTTATTGCAATCAAGGGAAATCCGTCGCTCGATCGCGTCAGTGAAATAGGAATGGGAATTCGAAATCCGTTTGATCCGGACAATCCATCCGGAAACGGGAAACCGGTATTGAACGGACGGTTCTGGATGAACGAGTTGCGGGTTTCAGGTTTTGATAACAAACGGGGTTGGGCGGCCAATGCAAGAGCCTCGTTCAAACTGGCCGACTTTGCTACGATGAATGCAAATCTGACGCGTCAAACGGATGGGTTCGGGGCACTTGATTCACGCCTGGGCCAGCGCAGGGTCTCCGATCAGACCGCCTATGATATCAGCTCGACGATGAACCTCCATCGGTTCATTCCGGAACGTTTTGGCTGGAATATTCCCGTAACCTTTACGACCCGTTCATCGCTCCTAACCCCCCGTTATCTGCCAAATCAGGGGGATGTTCGTGTGAGCGATTTCGAGGAGGCGGTTCGGTCGCGGACAGATATCGGCGAGGATATTAAGGACCGGATCATCGATGGGCGAATCCAGGATGTTCAGACCTATAACGAATCCTGGTCGGTAAACCTTTCGAACGTAACCAAGCAGAACTCGGAGAACCTTCTGACGCGGTATACCCTGGACAATACCACGTTTAATTATGTATACAATCAATCGAAAGCCAGGAATCCACAAAACCTCTTCCAGGATAACTGGAATTTCAATTCTTCCTTGCGTTATAATATTAATTTTCAAAACCGGAGGTTTCTACAGCCCTTCGGGTTTCTCGAAGAGGTCCCCCTGCTCAATCAGCTTTCGGGATTTCAACTGGGCTATATGCCAAATAATTTTACGACGTCCGTCAGTACCAGCCGCACTTACGAGGAACGCCGGCGCCGGGTGTTTCAGGCCGAAGCCCAAACCCAGGGACAACCCTTACAGCAAACTCATAATTTCAACTACAATACCACGATTGGATTCGGGTATAACCTGACGAGGTCGATCACAACGAATTTCCAGGCCCGGGGGACTTTTGACCTGAACCGTGCGGCTACTCGGGATGCGAACCTGTCGGGAATTGACAGTACGGCCTATCAGCCGGTTCCCACTTTTACGGTTCTTCAGGATCTGGTGTCGGGGGATGAGGTCAAACCCCGGCGTTCGTCCTACCAGGAAGACTATACAGCGAGTTGGCAGCCCCGCTTTAATCAGCTCAGGGTCATTAGCTGGATGAACTATTCGCTTCGGTACGGAGGGGGGTTTCGCTGGGAAAACACCCCTCTCGGATCAAACCTCGGTGCCAGGATTTCCAATACGTACAGGCTGGATCACAACTTGCGTTTGGAAGTAGCTGATCTGTTAGGGAGAATCGATCTGCTTGGGGAGCTGGAGCAGGCGGATAACGACGAACAGGCTGACCGGCAGAATCGGAGGCAGGGAGAAGAGGAAGACTCCGGTGAATCGTTGACTTTTGGAGATCACCTGGTCCACTATGGCCGTAAAATGCTATTGGCCCTGTTCAGTATCCAAAATATTGACATTTCCTATAATGACTCCAAAACAGGCTCTCAGGCTGGGTATGCAGGGAATTCCCAGTTGTACGACATGTTCGCCGGGGACTCATTTACTCCGCCATTTTCATATCGCCTCGGGATTACGGAAAGAATCGGGACCCAACAGCTAATTAACAACGAGGGGGGGGCTGCAACCATTCAGCTTCCTGCCAATAATACCTATTCCGATCAATTAACTGTGGGAAGCCGGTTTAATCCGTTTAATGATTTTAGCATTGAGTTGGACTGGAGTGCCCAATGGGATGAAAGAGTCTCCGAATCGTTTGCTTTGGATCCGAACAATGAACTCACATCGGTCGTCAACGCTTCGGGGAACGTAGGTTCAAGTGTTTGGGCATTTGGCAGAGGGTACAGGGATCTGTTTGAGCGGCAGCTTCAGACTGCATTTGACGATATCAGCAGTTCGGCCGACAGTATCCGTGATTCGGGTGGCAACCGGGATGGGAGAACGGTATTGAACCGCATTACTCTTCAGGAAGATTTCAGGGGAGCTTATCTTGGGAGCGGATCGAGTGTAATCGGTTCCAGGAATTTCACTCCCTTCCCCATGCCTGGATGGCGTGTCAACTGGACCGGACTTGAGAATTGGCTGCCCTGGATTGGGTCTTTCATCCAGCGTGCCTCGATCACACATGCTTATTCGGGGCAATACCGCCTGGGATGGATCTTTAACAGTAACCCCGGCCCCCTGCAACCTATTCGTATCGGATCTTATGTTGTAGAGGACGAACGTCCCGAATATGAACCTTCGAACATCAATATTGAAAAAAGGTTTTCTCCGCTTATTCAGTTGAACATCACGTGGGATAATAACCTTCGTACCCAGACCGGATACGAATATAGCAAGCTGACCAGTCTTGCCCTTTCGAATACCAATGTGACGGAACGCACGTCCAAAGGCCTTCGGTTGTCGGTCACTTATACATTTCGCAATTTCCGACTGCCCTTTTTACGTCAGACGAACAATAACCTGGATATCACAATCAACGGTAATTATATAGAGGATTCCGAACAACGGTTTCTGCTGGATTCTGATATTGACCGGGCTTTGTCGGACGGACACGAAGTGATCGTCCGGGATCCGTCGGCTTATTCAATCAGTCCGCGCCCTCCATCCGGACAGACCCGGATCCATACATCCGCTATTCTGGGATACCGGTTCTCCAATATGTTGCAGGCAAACTTCGAATATGCCTTCAGCCGGATCCTGCCCAAATCGTCCCGCACCTTTGAGCGTACGACCCATGATTTCAGATTTAATATTCGTATTAATATTCGATCTTGAAATCCTCTCACGAACTCCAATCAGAGCAGCCTAAGGGTATTAATCCTGCTCGTCCCATTCCCCATTCTCAGCACATTCTCTGATCTCTACACCCACTCCCTTCTCATTTTTTCACTTCTTCGTTCTCACTTTTACGTCAATGAGAATAAATCCAAGGCCGATGAGCATCAGCCAGTTAAACCAGTTGCCATAACGGGCAAATGGAGTCAGGTAGTCGGACGGTGTTATTGGGAAGGTGAATACAGTCCGGGTTCTAAATCCGGTTTTCACACGAATGCTTCCGTCAGGTGCAATAATACCGGAAATCCCGTTATTGGCACTCCGGACAATCCAACGTCTGTATTCGATTGCACGCAGGCGGGCATAGGCAAAGTGTTGAATATGGCCGCTGGTATGCCCCCACCAGCCGTCGTTGGTCACGATGGTTAGAAATGTGGCTCCATTTCGGACAAATTTGCCGATCCAGCCGGGGAAAACAGAATCATAGCAAACCAGGGCCGGTGTGGCATGTCCGTCGATCCGGAAATTGTTTGCGGAGGTTCCCCGCCCATAACCGGTAATAGTTCCCCAGTTAATCCATCCGAACAGATCCATCTTTTTCAGGAATTCTGCAAACGGCAATCGTTCCACTACGGGGACCAGCCTTCCCTTTTTATAAATGTCTGGCGGTTGGCTACCGGTAAAGTGAAAGGCTGAGTTGAAGATATTATAGCTTCTACCGGTATTTTGACCTCTTACGATCGCCGGTTCCTCATCCGGCTTATAATACTCCACGTACCCCGCACCGGTGATGAGATCGATATTCCAGGTACGTACGGAATCCCGGATCCGCCGGGTAAGCGGACTATCTCGTGAAATAGCCATATCAATGGCATTTTCGGGCCAAACGATGACTTTTGTATCCGGAGTACGGACTGAATCGGACAGTTCAAACAGCAGCGTCAGCAGTTCATCTATATTTTTCATTCCGCCGAAATCCAGGTAAGAATTCATATCCGGCTGTACCACGGCAACTTCAAGGGGATTGGCGGTCGTTAACCGTTCGGATCCGTTGTAAAGGGCATTTGAAATAATGGAAAGAAGGGGAAAAAGAAGGCTGAGGGAAAACGTATAAATCAAATTACGCTTCCTTTCCATCTGTTGATCTGCAGTGAGAGTCAGGTAAAGAAGGGCAGAGGTCATGACTACCCAGAAACTGATTGCCAGGAATCCTGTTATGGAAATGTATTGGATAACTCCTGTCATATTAGACCACCCGTTGCCCAGGGCAAGCCAGGTCCAGGAGAGATCCCAGTGGTGATGAAGAAACTCATAACTTACCCATGTACATCCAATTCCTGCAGCGAGTGTCAAAGTACCGGAGCCCGATTGCCTTGCAGCCAACAATGCACGGATCATCAGAAGGGGTATAACCATCAGCAGGGAGTTAGCAAGAATTGCAGCAATCCCGCCTGACAATGTGGCCATCATAAGCCAATATGTACTCATCAGGTTCCAGATGATAAATGAAAGGTAGGAACGGATCATGAGTTCACGCCAATTCCCGCAGAGCTCCGCCAGCCGGAAGAGAAAAAGGAATGCCGGAAATTGGAGTAACACCAGATCAAAAGGAGGGAAGGAAAGTCCTAAAAATATCCCGGCAAGGATTGATAAACCCCAGGCATGATTCCAGAATTTTCGTATCATTTCAGTCATGCGATCTTTGTTATAAGTCATGGGCATCAACATAACTTATTCCGATTCCGAATAGGATTTCCCGGCCATAACAATCACAAACTCCCCTTTTGGGGCGTCCCGGTTGTTCCAGTGTTCCCGCAGCTCAGCCAGGTTTCCCCGTTGTACTTCTTCAAACTTTTTTGTCAATTCCCGTGCGATACAGATCAGGCGGCCTCCTTCGGCATGTTCGGCCAACTCATCCAGGAGTCGGCCGAATCTGTGAGGGCTTTCATAAATGACAGTTGTTACATCCATCTCGCATAATTCCCGGAGACGTGTTTGCCTGCCCTTTTTCGGCGGCAGAAATCCTTCGAAAAAGAACCGGTCACACGGAAGCCCGCTGGCTACCAGTGCGGTAGTGCATGCATCAGGCCCGGGAATCACCGTGACAGTATGACTCCCCCGGTGTGCTGCACGGGCTGCGAGAAAGCCGGGGTCCGAAATGCCGGGCATGCCGGCATCTGTAATCAGGGCGATATTTTGTCCGCCGTCCAGCAGATTGATTAAATGTTTGACCTTTTGATGTTCGTTGTGTTGGTGAAATGGAAATGTTGGCGTCTCGATTTGATAGTGCTTAAGCAGAGTGCCGGAAAAACGAGTGTCTTCACAGGCAATTTGATCCACTTGCCTGAGCACTTCTACAGCACGGGTGGAAAAATCTCCCAGATTTCCGATCGGGGTTGCTACAAGGTAGAGAATAGACACGAATTGGGTTGAAATTGGTTATTATTTATCTTGTTCGTGCAAACAGGTACAGATCCAGCCCACACACGAGTTCACGTTCTGAGTCCCCTCCATTCAGGCGGATATTATGCGATACAAAATTAACGTAGCCTCTGAAAGTGGTTTTTCAAAGTAATTCGATGAGTTTTAAAGATCGATTCAAAGATAAGGTCAAAAACCCGTAATTTCCTCCTGATTTGTGAAATGTAAATCATGAAAGCAGTTGGTTATAGCTGAAGGCAGGTGATTGCAATGAACGTCATCCTTTGCAGCAGGATTTTCAATTAGCAGCGGATGGCGAAAAAATCCGGATCAGATGCCCGCCTCCCAACCGTGCTTTTTACTCAAATGAATACGATATTTATGAAGAATTTTCAGCCTACTGGTATTAATCACATTACGATTCGTGTGAATAAAATTGATCGTGCCGAAAAATTTTATGGCGATATTTTAGGGTTTAAACTGGTGCGAAAAATGGGACAAAGCATGGCTGTCTATAAAATCGGAGAGGAAGATACCCTGGTTATTGTAGAAGCAGAAACCAGCTATGACCCCAATTCGAGAGATTTTCGTGTTGACCATTTTGGTTTTTATCTTGACAGCCCGGAACAGGTAGATGAAATGGCAGAATATTTTCGAAAGAATGAAGTTAGTGTGCTGAGCGGTCCTGCAAATCGAAAAAAAGGCCGTTTTCTATTTGTATCAGATCCTGATGGAAATATGATTGAATTTTTCCATGAAAAAAATGCAGAATAAATACAAATCGCGTAAATCATTCAGTAATTACGAAAGTATGTCAGCAACCACCTTGTGGCATGTTATTTGCAACTTACAGGTACGATCGTTCGTTTTTTGGGATGAGGTTACCGGTTAACCCTTCCTGTTTGGTAATGTTGAAACACCTTTAACCAAAACCATAAATAAATTACGTAGTAAAATCGGAGTATGGGTGACGAGGAAATAAAAAATCAACCGAATAAGTCGGATACGGAAAAGGAAATGAAAACATCTGTAAATACAGCGAAACAAGAGCAAAATGAAAATACCGTCCCTGATACCGTAGAAGAGTTGGAGGAATTGGTACTTGAGCAGCAGGAAAAAATTGCTGAATTGGAAACTCAGTTGGAGGAGACGCGGGATACCCAGTTACGAAAAGCCGCTGAGATGGATAATATTAAAAAGAGGGTCCAGCGTGATCGGGCCCAAATGGTTGAAAAGGCAAAGATTGAAGCACTGGAAGCTTTTTTGCCCATCAACGATGATCTTCAGCGTACGGTGAAAGCACTGAATGAATCCATTGAAAAAGGAAAAGACCAGACGGGAATTGAAGATGGAATTCGGATGATTGCCAGCAAGTTTGAAGAAGCGTTGAAACGTTTTGATGTGGTCAGGATTGATGAAACCGGGGTTCCCTTTGATGTGGATCTTCATGATGCCCTGATGAGGAAGGAACCGGAGGATGAGGATATTGACAGTGATGTGGTTCTCCAGGTTCTTGAAAATGGCTACAGGATGGGGAATCGTACAATAAGGCATGCAAAAGTAATTGTCAGCCAATAAATACCAACACAATTCACCTGGCTAACAGGCCAATAATGGGAAAGGGCAACTAATGAGTCATAACGGAATAAAGGTAGCGAGACATTATGTCTAAACAAGATTATTATGAATTGCTCGGTGTCAATCGGAATGCCGGCAAGGAAAAAATTAAGAAAGCATACAGAAAAAAAGCGATGAAATTTCATCCTGACCGTAACAAGGGGGATGAGGAGGCAGCCAAAAAGTTCAAGCAGGCTTCGGAAGCGTATGAAATTTTGAGTGACCCGGAAAAACGACAGCGGTATGATCAATTCGGCCATGCCGGTGTAAATGGCGGAAGGGGTGGATTCGGAGGAGCGTCCGATTTTGAAAATGTAAGCTTCGATGACATTTTCAGTCGATTCAGCGATATTTTCGGGAGCGATATTTTCGGAGCGGAAGGATTCGGGGGAGGCCGTGCCCGAAGCCGTCAAAAAAGGAGTACGGGACAACCCGGTTCGGACATGAAACTCAGCGTGAAACTCACGCTTGAGGAGATTGCCTCCGGGACGGAAAAAACATTAAAGGTAAAAAAACAGGTATCCTGTAAAGAATGTAACGGCACGGGTGCAGAAACCGAAGAAGATTTTGAAACCTGTGGAACGTGTAATGGAATGGGTGAAGTCCGGCAAGTGTCCAGGACCATGTTCGGTCAATTCGTCAACGTTCAGCCGTGTCCTGAATGCAGGGGCGAAGGACGAATTATCCGAAATAAATGCAAACAGTGCCGTGGAGAAGGACGTGTCCGGGGTGAAGAAAAAGTCAAGATTAAAGTACCCTCAGGAGTAGCAAAAGGCAATTATATTACAATGCGTGGCCAGGGAAATGCCGGAGCCCGCGGCGGTGAATCCGGGGATCTTATTATTCTTATCGAGGAGGAAGAACATGAGGACTTTAAGCGTGATGAAAATGATATTTATTATGATTTGCTATTGAGTGTCCCGGATGCCATCCTGGGTGTTGAAAAGGAAGTGCCTACCTTGACGGGAAAAGCAAAAGTCAAGATTGAACCGGGTATTCAACCCGGTAAGTTATTGAGGATGAAAGGCAAGGGGATTCAGGGGTTGCACAACTCAGGAGCAGGCGATCAGTATATCCGGGTAAACGTATATATTCCGAACGAGCTTACGGCAGAAGAGAAAAAACATGTTCAGGCGCTGAATAAGGGCAGTCATTTTGATGTTTCGAATGCTGAAGATCGTGAACGTGGTTTCTTTTCCAAAATCAAGGATATTTTTGCCTGATTCGCAAAAAGACAGAAGCGCTGGAGTTAAGGGAAAAATTAACAAGCCCCGTACCGGAACTGTCAGGGAATAACGTGCCAATAGTGCAGTTTTAGCTTCTGGCTCATTGCTCTAAGTTAATGAAGTGTACCTGATTCCTTCTGTACCGGGAATCAAGCACACTTCCAGATTTTCCTCTCTGTCCGTTTAAGGAATTACTTTATGATCTGAACCGCTAAACGCTGCACGTACACTGTCCATGAATTGATTCTCTCCCAGCGTTTGCGATCACTGACACTGTCTGCTTAGGGAGTTGTGGCATCGTAGACCACTACATTTTCCCAGAGATCCGCATTGGTTTCCACAAAATCCAGATGAATCGGATGCACCTGGTATTCGGCTTCAGCTTCTTTATTATCGAAGACAAATGTAATCGAATAGTCGTATGTGTTATCGATCACGCCGCGTTCCTCGGTATCCGCCGGAACGCCGATCCAGCCTTCCCGGATTTGGGGGATCTGCTTTAGCTTTTTGAGCTCCTGATAAAAATTCTGATGATCTTCTTCGCTCACATCATCATTAAACCAAAAGTAGACGGTGTGTACCAGTGCACTTTCATTGTCTGATGACTGGGTTCCCTGGGCTTGTGTATTGGCGGCAAATGCAGCACCCAGAATTACAATAAGAGATAAGATGAGGGTATTCATTTTTGTAATCATATGATTTAAAGGCTTCTGTTTATTTGTTTGAATGATAGTGGATTTCAGCCACCCGGTTTACGGGCCGTTTCGAGGTTGAGCGAGGACCTCTTATGGGGTTAAAGTTCGCGGATAAAAATATTTCGGAATTGGACCAAAGCCGGTGAGCTCGCCCATTCACCGTCCACCTTGTGTCCGTGATGTTGCAGGGCAATCGGGCCTGTTTCGGGCACTCCGGGCAGCTCTGCTTCGTCGAGAACAGTATGGCCATTCAGTACAACGGTCAGCCGGTTACCTTCCATTGTGATTTCGAAGGTATTCCATTCACCGATATGATTGTCGGCCAGCCGGTTCGGCGTTACACCCGCTCTGACTTCCGCCGGCATGCTCGTATCGGTACGATATCCGTATACTTCGCCCGATCCAATAGGCCACGCCCAAATATTCACCTGGGCTTTTGACGTTCCGCGCACGTAGACGCCGGAATCCGCATCCGGGATCGTGATTCGTATGACGTCCCCGTTTTGATCGAGTTGATGGGTGCCATCCGGGCGTACAATCGGGACATTTCGATTGAGATAAGGAAGTTCCTTAAGTCTCCAATCAAGGCGAAGTACAAAGTCTTCATACTCGTTTTCACTCCAGAGGTTTTTGTCCTCGTCAGCTTCGCTCATAGCATCATAGTCGATGACTCCGTCTATGACCTGCCAGTGTCCGCCGTCACCTTCCGGCAGGGTCCATCCGGAAAAGTCTTTGCCATTAAACAATGAGACCCACTCTCCCTGCGGATCTTCGGTTGCCTCTTCACCGACCGGTTGAAATATTGCAGCTACCAGGACGAAAAGTATCAGTGGCAGAACCATGAAAAGGATTCGAAACGAAGTAAAGAAGGAACCAGAATGTGAGTTGAATTTCATAAGATCGCAGGGTAGTAATAAGTTATGGTTTATCGGTTAATTCACCTATTCTGCTCTGCACTCAGTCACTCAGTTCCGAGATAGGTGTTAAGTCCAGTTTGCGGAATTCCACTTCGGAACCTTCGGCTTGAACGGCGATTTGGCCACGGTCTGCTGTGGCATCATACCCGAAATTTACCAGATCTCCGTTGACCCACACCTTAACTGAATCACCGAGTGTTTCGATGACCATAGTATTCCACTCACCAACCGGGTTTTCAGAATCATCCGTCAGGTTGAGAATCCGGCGGTTGGCTCCTTCCGTGATTCCCCACTCCTCTTCGGGTCCCCGGCGCTCAACCATATCGGGTACCGTGATATCTTCGACGATACACCAGAAATCACCGGCGTTTTCGTGCATCATCTGAACTTCAATGGATTTGGGAAACATATCGT
Organism: Balneolaceae bacterium; assembly: GCA_040877875.1. GTDB lineage: Bacteria > Bacteroidota > Rhodothermia > Balneolales > Balneolaceae > JBBDNC01. The sequence goes on from JBBDNC010000095.1 coordinate 21,255, forward strand.
AGAGTGCACGGGGAGTTGAGGCATGAACGAGGATCCCGCAATTACCGGGTTCACCGGCAAAACGGTATTCTGCTTCCAGGCGATAATTTTCATAGATATCGTTTGTGATAAGGTGTCCGCCGGGGGTACCGAGTGACACCAGCATTCCGTCCCGTACAATGAAGGGATTCCTTGCATCAGGATCGTCGTCCATAGCCGGAACATCGACATGCCAGCCGGACAGATCTTCTCCGTTAAACAGACTCACGGTTTCAGGTTCTGAATTACAGGCGATAAAAGACAAGACAATTAGAAAGTAAAACAAGGTGGTTATTTTTTTCATGGTAGTCGGTTGTATTAAAAATTGAAAGTATATGCTGTTGAAACACTGCCTGTGGAAATCAGGCAGATTCCAATAAGTTGGATTCCGGTTTCTGGATTTAAAATGGAAACATTCGGTTCACAAAATTTTCAGCGGTACAAAAACTAACTGAACTAAAAAGATACACCTTTCTATGGGTATCGAGTTCGAAATTTTGTTCTCAATCCAAAATCTATTCCTCAGTCCTTGATTCAACTTCGTTCTCCTGCCGTAAAATGTAACATCTGAATCCTTTATCCTCGTTTTTCATCAAATTTTGAATAATTTTTAAATTATGGTATTTATTTGAGAATAGTAAATCAATCAATTGGAAAATCATGAATAACCGTCCTTTTTTAACTCAGTCAATTTACAGCGGAATCCTGTTCATTATGGTGTTTTTTACTGCTTGTGGAGGAGAATCCCCGGATAACAGCCAGTCACCTGAAACAATAAATCCACCGGGCGAGGCCTTCACAGATACTCTCGGATCGATTTCAGAGCCTCTGGTCACACACATCTTTACGGCAGATCCCTCTGCTCATGTATTTGAGGATCGATTATATATCTATCCCTCTCATGATGTGGATGCAGGAATCCCGGCGGATGATATGGGAAGTCATTTTGATATGAGAGACTACCATGTGTTTTCGATGGACAGTGTGGGGGGAGGAGTAACCGATCACGGGGTTGCCTTGTCACTCGATGATGTACCCTGGGCTGGCAGGCAAATGTGGGTCAGGTTTCGTTCTTGATCCCCTCGAGGAGTTTTTCAATGCTGGAGTTTACTTCAGCCATTAGTTTTTCATCTCCTTCTTCCGATTTTTCCTGCACCTTCCTGCGAGCTTCAAAAAGTTCTTCGGCGATACTCAGGGCGGCCAGTACCATGATGGTGCTTTCAGGTTGTTTACTGAGTTCACGGCGGTAAAGCCGGAATTTTTCATCGACAAAACCGGCAATTCGTTTCATGTTCTCCACCTCGTTTTCATCCACCTTGAGAGGGTACTGTTTTCCCAGGATCGTAACTTTAAGTGACTCCATGCTTGCTCCGGTTATTCATTAAGGTGACGGTCAATTTTCGAAATGAGTCCGTCGATTCGATTTTTCATAGCCATACGTTCGGATTCGGAGACTTCGGAAAAGACGTCATTTTGTTGCTGGGTCGCTTCTTCAGACTTCTTTTTCAGTTTCGTGTTTTCCTGCTGCAATATCCGGTTCGCAGCTTTCAGTTTATCTATCTCACTCCGGATCTCCGCAAGGAGGTGCTGAAAATGTTTATGAGGGTCGGAAGTATTCACAAATGATCGGGATCTGGGTTAATTAGATAACAACCAACTTGACGTTTATCCAACAAACAGGTCAATTTAAAAACCATGTCTGATATTCGGTGTCAGCTATTCATCCGTGTCCAGGAGTTTGTCGAATCTGGATATTGTTTAAATACCCTGTCTCCCGGCTACGTCCGGAATCGTTTATGCAGCCTTGCCTAAAAAATCTTACACATTACACCGTTCAACAAGTCAGGATCGAAGCCGGGCTCCGGTCTTTGATTTCAACACCTGAACTATTTTTTGAACAACAGGTTCTACATCTTTGATAGTCAAGGTTTTGTTACTATCTAAAAAAGTAAGTCGAAATGCAATACTTTTTTTCCCTTTTCCAAGATTTTCT
>JBBDNC010000096.1:0-23190 GCA_040877875.1 Balneolaceae bacterium
TAGCGCACTCGGCTGGGGGCCGAGGGGTCGCTGGTTCAAATCCAGTCGCCCCGACTTTGATCAACGGATAGAGACGTTGAAAATGTTCATATGTAAATGTATCCCTGGCAGGTGCCGGGGTTTCAATTGTTTGCCTGCCTTGCGTTGCCAAAGGCATGCTTTGGCGGTTCAAATCCAGTCGCCCCGACTTTGATCAACGGATGGAGACGTTGAAAATGTTCATATGTAAATGTGTCCTCGACAGGTACCGGGGGTTCATTGCTTGTCCGCTTTCCTTTGCCATGGTTGTGTTAATATTATGGCGTTTCATGCCCGGCTATTCCTGGAGTGAAGTCGGACGTACATCTTGAACGAATGCCAGGAGTCTGTCGGACTTCGTTTAATCTACTGCCTCAAACCTGACATTTCCATGTAGCAATCACCTAAGTCCGACAGGCTCCTGGTGAGTTTGGGAACCTCCTGTATCAAACTCAAAGCGGGTTCGTTCGACCGGTTCAAGCCGGTCGCTGTTTTCCGTGATTCGATAAAACCGGTTCATTTCAGTGTTCTCAAATACCTGTGTGGTCCCGCTGGCAGGCCAGAAAACTTCAATGCGCCGGATCGAGGTTGCATCGCCCAATCCGATTTCCTGTTGAAGACTTGAGGATCCGAAACTGCTGCCGGTTGAGACGACCTCATGGATTTCGCGGGATCCGTCCGGCGTATTGATATCGATTTTAATTCGGTTCCCGATCCCTGCACGGTTACTTTCTTCGCCTTTGAAGAGAAGGGTAACCCATTTGTGGTTATCCGTTCCGGGATTATGGAATAAGGCATTCATATACACGTCTCCTTCCAGTGCTCCCCCGATGACCGTAAAAATATCCTGGCTGCCGTTATTGTTCAGGTCTGCGAAGGAAACTCCGTGTCCTTTTTGCAGATGGCCAAAGCCGCCCGATGCCGTCACTTCCTGAAATTCCCTACCGGCGTTATTGCGGAACATCCGGTTCGGGATGATCGTACGCATATCGGGATCGCCGGACCCCACATAAAAGTCGGGATACCCGTCATTGTCCAGGTCCCCGTAGTTTGAGCCCATGGTGTAGAGGACCTTGTCCATCCCGGCGTTCCGTGTGATATCCGTGAATGTCCCGTCTCCATTATTTTGATACAATCTGGGCAGTTCAGCCTTGTGGGGCTTTCCGAGGTATTCATTTGCCACATCACCGGCCGTTGCATAGTACCCGGACACAAACAGGTCCAGCCATCCGTTGTTGTTGTAATCCCAAAACCAGACCGGAAAACTTTCAACCGGTTCGGCAACCCCGGCCGATTCGGTGACGTCGGTGAAGCGGGGGATCCCTCCATTGTCATTTTCCGGTCCGTCATTTCGAAACAGGATATTGGGCCGGCCGAGTCTGGAGATATACAGGTCCTGGAGCCCGTCGTTATTAAAATCTCCTGCAGTGACCCCTTTAATAAAGCCGATCACATCCACGCCGGCCTGTTCGGAAGCTTGGGTGAATGTACCGTCCCGGTTGCTGAGGTAAAATTCGGATGGATGCAGGCCTTCACCGGTCGATTCGTTTCCGATAAACAGATCCAGCCAGCCGTCGTTATTGAAGTCGGCCCAGACGGCGGTCTGGGTAGGATGAAAACTCAGCAGGCCCGCACTTTCCGTAATATCCGAAAAGGTACCGTCGCCATTGTTTCTGAGAAGGGAATTCGGATGAAGGCCCGCCTCACCCAGCCAGGCTCCCCGTAACACGAGGACGTCCGCATAACCGTCGTTGTTGAAGTCGGCGTGACGCAGATTCAATCCGCCGACAATGCCCGTCAGACCGGCCTCTTCCGTTTTGTCGATGAACCTGCCCTCCCCGTTGTTTTCGAAGTACCGAAGCGGGTCGGAAAGGCCCCAGGAGGAAGCTATGATATCAATGAAGCCGTTGCGGTTAAAATCCTCGGTGATGCTGCCGCCGGACAAGGACATCTCGTCAGCCAGTCCCGCCTGGAGTGCGATATCGGGGAACCGGCTGATTTCGTAGTCTGATTCAAAAACGTCAGGGGGAATGAGCCACTGTTCGGGAACGTCGTCCGGGTGCCGTCCAAGGGTCATGTAGGCAATATTCAAAAGCCACCGGGCTTCCATATTGTCAGTGCCCCACGTCTGGAGGATCCTCCGGTACATCTCCATAGCTTTTTCGGAGCCTTCGGTTATTGAATGGACCCCCTCTCCGCGAATCGGAAAAAGACAGGAGTCGGCCGAATGGTTGATCAGACAATTTTGCTGCTCTCCCAGGCGGAGGTACGAAAACGCCAATAAGTCAACAATTGATCTTTCATATTTTTCAAGAAGATCCGTGTGTTCGGTTTCAAGTTCCTGTAAAACGGAGTTTAAAATTTCGATGGCCTCTTCCGTTTGTCCCGCGTACACCAGTTCCTGGGCCAAAGTGCCCTGGAATTGTATTCTTCTGTCTATTCCGGGGGGTATTGGATTGCTTTTTAACAGTTCCACCCGAGCGCGATTTGCATATTCATTCATTCTCGGCTGAACATTTTTAGCGATACTGTCCAGCCGGGCGGCCATGGCTTCCGTTCCGTCTTCCAATACCTTGATGTTCGGCGTTTCACTGCATGCCACGATAATGATACAGGACAACAACGTAACACCAAGGTGGAATATGAACCGAAGGCTTCTGGGCATGATTATTAGATGAATTTCCGGTTATTACAGGGCAATGATGATGATACTACCCAAAAGTCTTTCAAACAAGAAAGATGTAAAGGCTGATGCCGGTTTCGTATGAAGGTTGGGGAAGCATTGTTTGAAGAGGGAGATTTGCAGGAGGTGCAGTCTTGTCTCCTTGTTGCCGGCATTTCGGGAATAAATGCATGGGAATGAAACCTTGATATAAAAAAGGCCCGCTTCCGGAAAGAAGCAGGCCTCAAGATTCAATAATGTTGATGAAATCCTTATTCGTAAACGAGGCTTTCAACTTCCGTGGCACTCAGGCCTTTCGGTGTCTCTTCTACAGAGAATTCCACGGCTTCACCGTCTTCCAGGCCTTGTTGAAAGTCCAGATTTTGAACATTATTTCTGTGGACAAAAACATCTTTTCCACCTTCGTCGGGCTCGATGAATCCAAAACCTTTTTCTGCGTCGAACCATTTTACTTTTCCTTGTTGTCTCATATGATTTATATACCTTTTTTTATACACCTAAAGTGTTCATCCATCGAAAGAGGGGCTTTACCACGTCGTTCCAGAAAAGACTACTAAATATTGTTAGGTGAGTAGATTAAAAATAACAAGTGTAAGATAAGGGTCAGAACGGAAAACTCAAATAAATCTTCCGGTTGACGTTATTTATGTATCGAATAGGTCTTGTCAACAATACATATCGTTTAAAAAATAGTAGTTTTACTGAATGAAAATCGTATACGAAAAACGGAATGAGTGTACGGTTCTCCCGGTTCGGCTAAATCCGGGCAGGATTAAATTTATAAATAGATTTTTCGCCCGTTTATGTCGAACTTCGTTCGGTTGAGAATATTACAGTTTGACGGACCTTTTGGAGTTCGAAACGAAATAGGACAGGAGACCGTTTTCATATTGATTTTTCAGCCTGTCGCAAGTAGATGTTAAGTTAAATGAATAACATGGATGAACGGATGGTGTTCGTATAAATGAATCAAAATGAAAAGGCGGGTGGTGAGAACGCAGGGGGAGGATCTGTAACTCCTGACGCTGAACTGCTAAAGAAATTGAAAGGTAAGATTGTATTGATCAAGTATGGCGGAAATGCCATGGTAGAGGAGTCTGCCAGGAATCAGGTTATGGATCAGGTTGCAATTCTGAAGGAGCTGGGTGTTTGGCCGGTGATCGTACACGGAGGTGGGCCGGTCATCCGGAATTTACTGGAAGAGGTCGGAATTGAATCGAAATTTGTTGACGGGCATCGTTTGACAGACCGGAATGCGATGGGGTATGTTGAAATGGCCTTGCGGGGACGGGTAAACGGCAGCATCGTGAAGGAGTTGAATGCCCGGAAATTGAAAGCCGTAGGGTTGTCCGGCAAAGACGCCGGGATGGTGACGGCTGTAAAACGTAAAGTTGAAATGGAATCAGGCAGTGTGACCGAACAGGTAGACTTGGGCCACGTCGGGGATGTCCTGTCGATTGAGACAGACCTGATTCTGACTCTCCTGGAAAAAGAATATATTCCTGTGATCGCACCGATTGGAATCGGAGAAGATCAACTGGATTATAATATCAATGCTGATATGTTTGCAGGCCATATGGCAGGGGCATTGAATGCGGTGGCTTTTGTAGCCCTTACAAATGTGGACGGTTTGCTGATGGACCCGGAGGATCCGGATTCACTTGTTGAAAATTTGACTCTTGAAGAAGTGAATACCCGAATGGGCAAAAGTATCCGCGGAGGGATGATCCCCAAAGTGGAAGCTTGCCTGATTGCCTTGCGGAAGGGCGTGAAACAAGCTCATATTGTCAACGGTATGAAACCGGATACTTTGTTAATTAAATTACTGACGCGCCGCTCGTGCGGAACCACGATTTCAAAAGTGAGAAGCAAAAAAGGTAAAAAGCAAAAATGATATTTTCATGAATGAACCTGACGGACGGAAAATGACACCCTGCCGTGACCCACAAGGGGAGGGGGAAGTATTGAATTTATCAACAGATTCCCTCTACATTCTGCACTTTTTTTGCCATGGTTTTTTATGCCGGATGAAGTAAAACGATGAATTTATTTCAAAGAAACCTTAAAAGAATCTTAAGCGATATGAGTACCCAGACTGAAACGATACAAAAACTGGCCCGGGATCATCACTTTGATCTCTATAAGCGATATTCCATCACGTTACAAAAAGGAAGGGGAGCGCATGTGTGGGATATTGAGGGGAACAAGTATATCGATGCATTGGCGGGCATTGCAGTGAACAGTGTCGGGCATTGCCACCCGAAAGTGGTGGAAGCGATCAGGGAGCAGGCTGAAAAATTAATCCATATTTCCAATCTGTACTACAGTGAACCCCAGAGCCGGCTGGCGGAACTGCTGACAGACCTTTCGGGAATGGATCGCGCTTTTTTTTGTAACAGTGGAGCCGAAGCGGTTGAAGCGGCTTTGAAACTTGCCAGGAAATACGGGAAGAAAAAGAATAAGAACGGGTCTGTCATTTCGATGGATAATTGTTTCCACGGTCGTACACTGGGGACGATCTCGCTGGGAAAGGAGAAATATCGAAAGGGTTTTGACCCACTTCTTCCCGGGGTGGATCGTGTCGCGGTCAATGACCTGGGGGCTCTCCGTTCCAGGATGGACGATGAGACCCTGGCCGTGATCATTGAGCCGGTACAGGGAGAAGGTGGGGTGATTCCCGTTGACTATGGTTTCCTGAAGGGGGCACGTGAGCTATGCGACCAACATGAGGCATTGCTGATTTTTGACGAAATTCAATGTGGCCTGGCCCGAACGGGAAAAATGTTTGCCTGGATGCATTACGATGTCAAACCGGATATTTTGTGTACGGCAAAAGCTTTGGGCGGCGGATTTCCCATTGGGGCGACACTGGCAAGTGATGAGGCGGCTTCCGCTTTTAGCCATGGAGAGCACGGGACTACATTTGGCGGGAATCCGCTGGCTTGTGCCGCTGCTTTGGCAGCCTTGTCCGTGATCCGGGATGAGGATTTGGCAACCCAGGCCAGGGAGAAAGGGGATTATATGATGAACGAAATCCGGGAACGGACAACCGGTTGGGAGTCGGTCCGGGAAGTTCGTGGAATCGGGTTGATGATCGGAGTGGATCTGACATTTAAAGGGGCCCCGGTTGTAGACAAAATGTTGGAAAAAGGAGTCCTCTCCAATTGTGCGTCCGATACGGTTATGCGTCTGCTTCCTCCGCTTGTAATCGGTTATGAAGATATCGACACGGTGATCGACACCCTTTTGGATTCGATCCGTGAATGCGAATCGCACGTCGGAGAACATCCCGATCCGGAATGACCGGTCATCCGGATCTTCTCCTCTCTGCACTTTTATATTTATATTACGGGACAGGAAATAATATTTTTAATGGATTAGAACTGAATCTATGGCCAAATATAATGTCGGAGTTGTCGGTGCGACGGGGTATACCGGACTGGAATTGATAAGACTGCTTGTAGAGCATCCCAAGATCAGTCTGAAGATCGTCACTTCCCGAAGTTACGAGGGTGAAAAATTCTCAAAGGTCTACCCGTCATTCGAAGGGATCTTCGATAACGAATTGCAGGATGTACAATCGTTAAATGAATACGAGCTGGATCTTGTATTCCTTGCCCTGCCCCACCGGGTATCGATGGATTTTGTCAAGGAACACAAGCTTGAGAAATTCCGGGTCATAGATCTGTCCGGTGATTTTCGGCTGAATTCGGCTGAATCCTATCAGGCATGGTATGAAAAGAAGCATGTATGTCCTTCCTATATTGAAAAATCAGTATACGGGTTGCCGGAATTGAATAGGGATCGAATCAGGAATGCAGAGTTGGTGGCAAATCCCGGGTGCTATCCAACCAGTGCAATCCTGGCTCTGGTTCCCCTGCTTCAGGGAAAGATGATTGAACCCGATTCAATCATCATAGATTCCAAATCCGGAGTGACCGGAGCAGGTGCCACGCCGAAAGAAATCACCCACTTTCCCAATCTCTTTGGAAACTTTTTTGCCTATGGGCTGACCCGGCACAGGCATACTCCCGAAATCGAACAAATTCTCGGGGAAGTAACAGGCCAGGAAATTCAGGTCCAGTTTACGCCTCACCTCCTGCCGATTGACCGGGGGATTCTGACAACGGCGTATTCCACTCCGACGAAAGCTCTGAACCATGATTTGGTGCGGGAAAGTTACCTGAATTTTTACGAGAAAGAACATTTTGTACGGGTTGTAGATCAACCGCCCTCGGTGAAAAACGTCCGTGGTTCAAACTACTGTGATGTCTATGCGACGTATGACGAGCGGACCCACCGGATTATTACGATCACAGCGATCGATAATCTGGTGAAGGGAGCGGCCGGTCAGGCGATTCAGAATATGAACCTGATGTTCGGGATGATCGAACGGACCGGGCTCAAATATCCCCCTCTCAACCCCTGACTAAAATTCAAATATCTTTGTTAACGGAAAGGATAAGTGATTAAAATTTAAAAGCTATAAAGCTATGTTAAATAATCTTACAGACGTCCGGGGGATCAAGGCGTGGGGAGCCCATATGGGAATCAAATCCAAGCGGAGAGACCTGGCATTGATTGCGTCGGAAAAACCGGCCAGTGCGGCTGCGGTCTTTACACAAAATCTTGTATGTGCTGCGCCCGTCAAGCTGAGCCGTGAACATATCAAGGATGGAATCATCCAGGCTGTGGTTGTCAACTCCGGCAATGCCAATGCCTGTACAGGAAAACAGGGGTGGGAAGGTGCCGTGGCGATGGCTGAAACGACAGCCGAATGTCTGGGAATTCCGAAGGAATCCGTACTGGTGGCCTCGACCGGTTTAATCGGAGAACCGTTTCCGACCGAAAAGGTCCTGAATGGAATCCGGGAATGCGCGAATAAACTTTCGGACCGGAAACTGGCCGGTTCCCTGGCCGCCAACGCAATTCTGACAACGGATACGTTTGCAAAAGAAGGATTCACCAGTTTCAAGGTGAAGGAAAAAAAAATCAATATGGCCGGGATAGCCAAGGGTTCGGGGATGATTCATCCGAATATGGCAACCATGCTGGGATTTATTTTTTCAGATGTAGCCATAGATTCTAAATTGCTTGACAGAGCTCTTCGAAAGGCTGTCAACAAGTCTTTTAACATGATTACGGTTGACGGTGACACTTCGACCAATGATACGGTGGGGATCCTCTGTAATGGAATGGCAGAAAATAAAATAATCAGTGAAGAAGACAACGATTATAAACTGTTTGCTAAAAATCTGGAAGATTTATGTGAACATCTCGCCAAATTAATTGTATCGGATGGGGAAGGGTCTACAAAACTTGTTGAATACCGCGTGGAAAATGCAAAAACAGAAGAAGATGCGCGGCAAATCGTTAGAACCATTTCAGATTCAAACCTTGTAAAAACGGCGATATTCGGAACAGATCCGAACTGGGGACGAATTTTTGCAGCGGCCGGCCGGGCGGGCGTAAACTTCGATCCGGATAAAGTTGACCTCTATTTCGGTTCAAACCGGAATGTTCAGATCCTCGACGGGGGTCAGCCGACCCAGCACAGCCGGCCTGCAATAAAACAGGAGATGAGTTCTTCGACCATCACGATTACTCTCGTTCTGAATGAGGGAGATGCCAGTGCCGTAGGTTGGGGTTCGGATCTTTCCTATGAGTATGTTCGCATCAATGCGGAATATACAACGTGAAAAAGCTTTTCAGTGATCAGCTATCAGAAGGCGCTCCGGGGGGCGGGTGCTAAAAGCCGGGGAAGAGTCTTTTTAATTCTTCGGCGGATGCCCCGGTGCCGTATTCACTCAGCTCAAAAGCTTCGGCATAGGTAATGGACTGTCCCTTTTCTTCCCCATAGAGTTCAATAAGCCGGTCACGGTATTGGTCGGCAATGTTTGCATACCTTTGTTTGACGCGATCCAGGATATATTCCGCCCGCTCCTCCTCGCCTTCCGGCATATTTGCGGCATTGTAGCTTGCCTGCCAGGAATGCTCGTCGGCAAACTGAGAGGGCATCGCACGGATACAATCCCACTTTTTTTCGGCAACTTTGTCGAAGCCGACAACCACAGTCGCTTCAAACGGGTAAGGCTTTTCGAAATTATCGTGGTGATAAAGCAGGACAGGGTTTCGGTCAACCGGCGGAGTATCCGGAGTAAAGAACGGAGCGGCTACCACTACCGAAGCATCATTGGCTAAAACTCCCGTATAACGGTGATCGGGGTGATAATCCCAGGGACGGTGTGCAAGCACGATATCCGCTTGCCAGTCGCGAATCAGCCGGGCCACCTTCTTTCGGTTCTCCAGGGTGGGCATCAGCTCTCCGTCGTGAATATCCAGGACTTCAGTTTCGATACCAAAAATCTCGGCACACTCCTGAACTTCATTCATTCGCCGGATCGCCAGGGGACCCCCTGCCATTTTAAAATGACCGATATCCCCGTTCGTCATGGATACGAATTTAACCTCGTGCCCGGCGGCTGCCCAAAGGGCTGCCACGCCTCCGGCGCTAAGTTCGGCATCGTCCGGATGGGCTCCGAATGCGATAATACGGAGAGGTTCCTCGTCTGTCATTTGGGCGGTAGCGGGAAGTGCTGACAAACAGAACAGAAGTGTGAACAGAGTCGTACAGATATGTCTCATGGCGGACCTTATATGTGTATGAGGATGAAAAAACCTTGCAGCCATTATAAAGAGGATTTGCTAATAATGGAAGGGCGACTTGCAAAAGAAGCAAACAATCTGCCTCACGCTTGACATATCCTCGTAACAATCATTTAAGTCCGACAGACTCCCAGGCCGGCTGGCGGGGGGCTTCCAAAATTACTGACTCCGTTTAAAACCGGCTTGTTCCCCACGTGGAAATCCATCGGATGCCGGCAGAAAACAGCACCTGGTTGTTGGAGTTAAGCAGGTACAGGTCCGTTACATAGGAATCCGAATCCCGGCCGGCGATCTGAAGCGGCCCCTCCGCAGGAGTCAATGCGGATGTTTTGTAGGAGACCCTGGAAGCTGCCCGGCTGTCAAAATGATAGTCAAAGACATCGAGCAGTAAAACCAAAGCGGGCGGTCCGGCGAGAGTTATCGTATTCTGACCGGAACCTGAACCTCTTGCATTGGCAAACAGATCTGCCAGGGCCTGGCCTGCAAGTTGAGAGGAAAGTTTTTTCAGGGAATCTGTCTGATTGCTGTCCACTTCTTGAATCCAGTCCGGATCGAAACTGATTTTTCTGATATCGTTCCGGTCTGACTCATGATCAGGAGCCTCAAACAGGATCTGATGCTCTTCACTTGCAATGCGCTTGCCGTTTGAGCGAAAATTCTGATTCAAATGAATGATAAAAGAGTCTTGATTTTCCGGCACTTTTTGGAAATCCGTTAGCTGAACATTCATCTGACAAAGATCCCCGACCCGAAGGGCGGACTCCAATTCAAGAGTCCCTTCCTGCCAAAAGTAGTTCCCGTTTTGAATCGACGGGAGCAAAGGCTGGCCGGACTCCCCTTCTGTAAAGTATAACCAGTGGCCGTAAGGAGGGAGGGAACCACCTTCTTCTACCATGGCATCGGTTCGCCCCATGCATTCATTAAAACTCTGATATATTTCTGCAGAGAGCTTTTTTTCGACAGTAAACGATTTGCCAATCCATTCTTCAGGGGTCATGGGATACAAGTCTCCTTACGTTTGAAGTTAAACAGACAGGAGATACAGGCTCGTGGTGCCGCCGGCATCTTCGATACCCAAGTTGCATAAATTGGATCGAATAAAAAAGGAGGAAACCTCCCCTCCCTTTTCCGGTCCCGGGATGAGTCAGGACGGATCCTGGCCGGGCCCACCCTGCTGTTGTTGATTCATTTGATCTTTATCCACTACCTGAAGTTGATTTTTCAGGGAGGTTTGCAATTCTTCAACGTCATCGTCACTAATCAGTTCGCTCAGATCCTCGATTCCGGCCTTAATGGCAAGATTATATACCAGGCGGTAAAAGAGCATCTGATGGGCCATTGAAGAAAGTTGAATGAGTTGCTGCTGTGGGATTTGTGCGCCGGATAGCTTTACCTTGTTTAAAACAGGTTCCAGCACTTTTTCAGCTTTTTTGGCCAATTGATTTTCCAGTTCGCCTGCTTCTTTGTTTTCCTTGCTTGTTACTTCTTTGCCTGAAGGGTCGACTAAATCCATTTTTAAATCAATAGTTTAATTTCCATTTCAATTCTGTTTTGCTTTTATAACACTCAAGGTAAGCATATCAATCCGGAGAGGGAAATGATCGAACCGTTCTTCCGCCCCCCCGGCAAATATAAAAAAACCCATCCGGGTTCCGCTTTGGAACCGGCATCCGAACGGACCGTTTAATTAATCGTCCTCTTCCAGTTGATTTTTCACATATTCGTTATCGGGTGCCATTCGGGAAGCCTGCTCATAATAGGATTTTGCTTTTTCATGGTGGCCCCCTTTCTTCATCAGGTCTCCCATCAGAATCCAGTTCTCCACATCCTGGGGTTCCGCTTTGATCCGATCGAGCAAATACTGGATGGCTCCCTTGCCGTCTCCGGTCATCAGTTTATAGAGGACGAGATTCCGGTGGCTGGAGGGAAGATCGTCCAGGGCAATGGCCTGTTCGAAGTTTTCCTTCGCTTTTTCAAGCTCTTCCTGATTCAGGTGGGCATACCCTCTCAGATTGTAGAGGCGCCCGTTTTCAGGATCTTTTTCAATGGCGTCATTCAGGGAAGAAATACTCGGATCCCATTGATTTAATTTTTGCATGACTTCCGCTTCCAGAACAAATCCCTCGGCATTGTCGGGATCCATCTTTTGCAACTCCCGGGCTACATCCAGGCTTTTATCCAAATCCTGTTCATGCAGCAGTTCATAACCTTTTTTAAATTTTTCTTCAAAACTCATATTAATTGTTTGCCTCTTTTTCCTCTTTTATTTCTTCGTATTCAGCTTCTTCGATCTGATCCAGATCGGGTGACTTCTCTTTCTCTTCCTGTTGAGGGCCATTCGGAAACCGTCCGAACTGAAATGTATAAAACGGTTTCTGCCGTTTACGTTTTCGGCCAGGGCCTGTAATCAGTTTATAGATCAGGTAGATAATAAAGGCTATAAGTAGCCAACGAATCATTCGTCTGGAATTATGTGAATATGTGTATGACTTCGGATTGTATTTTCAAAAATCTGTTCTTCAATATACGCCAAATGATCGGGATTTTGAACAAAGTCAACCTCTGATGCATTAATGATCATCAACGGTGATTTATTGTAATGATAGAAGAAATAGTTATAAGCGTTGTGCAGTTCCCGTAAATAATCTTCAGTCAAATTCTTCTCGTAATTGCGGCCCCGGCGGCGGATATTCTCCATCAGCCGCTCCACACTGGATTGTAAAAAAATCACCAGATCCGGTTTAGCGGAAATCCCGGTCATGATCTGATAGATACTATCATACAATCCCATTTCATCATCGTCAAGATTTAACCGGGCAAAGATCCGGTCTTTTTCAAAAATATAATCCGATATGATAAATTCATGAAACAAATCCCGGTTGATCATCTTTTTTTGCTGCTTGAACCGGCTGGCTAAAAATGCAAGCTGTGTCTGAAATGCATATCGTTTACGGTCTTCATAAAAACGGGGCAGAAACGGGTTCTCCTCAAATTTTTCCAGAATCAGTTTCGCGTTGTACCGTTGGGCAAGCAGTTCCGCAAGGACTGTTTTTCCTGCTCCGACCACTCCTTCGATCGCTATAAAATTAAACTGGTTCGGCATGATTACCAGGAATGGTCTGTCTTTTCAATTTGCAAGTCGGGAGCATTCTTTATCATAGTTCGAATTGATTTGCCTGACAGGGGATCTGTCCATTCCGGCAACAGTTCTTTCATGGGTAGTAATACGAATAAGCGGTATTGATATTCAGGATGAGGAATAATAAGAGTATCGCTTTTAATCACCAAGTTGTTGTAGCTGATAATATCCAGGTCGAGTATCCGGGGCCCCCATCGTTTCGGGTTCGCATCCCGTCCCAGTTTCTGTTCAAATCGTTTTAATTCCGATAACAGGTCGGCCGGCCGTTGTTCTGTTTCGATGAGAGCTGTGGTATTCAGAAAGGAAAATTCAGCCGGCCCGACAGGCTCTGATTCCCAGACGGAAGATTTCCGGAGGGGAAATCCGGACAGGGAGGAGAGAAATTCCCCGGCCTGCTCAAGATAGCCCCTGCGGTCTCCCAGGTTCGATCCGGCTGCGACGATTACCTTTGCCATTGCATGCGTATTTCTGCGTAAGCGGCCGGGGTCTGAATAGGAGGATTGAGTTTTCTAAAAGCTAATTCCAGTACCGACACTTCTGTGAATTGATTAAAAAGGGCATCCCCCATTTCCCTGCAAAGGGATTCAATCAGTTTTTGAGGGGGGCCGTTCATAATCCGGAGCACGACCTCTTCTACGCTTTCATAATTAACGGTATGTTTAAGATCATCGGTCTCCCCGGCTTGACGGAAGTTGCCTTTCAAAATTATATCCAGCTCAAAACGGTTGCCTTCTTTCCGTTCCGATTCATAAAACCCATGATTCCCGTTCAGTTGGAGTGACTTGAGGGTCATTACATCCATAAAGTTGAGTCTTGAATAGTGAGTATTGAACAGAATAGCCCTATGAATCCATCCTGGATTCCGGAAGGGTGTAAGTTAAGAAAAAAAGAGGAGGGGACGTGAACAGAGATCGTTTATTTACGGATTCTGTGGTGATGGGATCTTCGCCCCCGGCTCTGAATGGATTCCTCAATTTAATAAACCGGACCGGATCCGGAATGGGTTTTTGAATTAAAGAGTGGCGACTTCAATTTTCTGTTCCAGTTCTTTCAGGATACGCTTGTATTTCGGGCTGGTAGAAAGTCGTTCTTCAATGGTGGTAATCGCATGAATGACGGTAGAGTGATCTCTTCCCCCGAAATGCAAACCGATAGTTTTCAGACTGGATTTGGTATATCGCTTCGCTAAAAACATGGCAATTTGCCGGGCTTCTACAATTTCCTGTTTCCGGGTCTTTTCCCGGACTTTATTGGGATCGATTTCAAAGTATTCACAGACGTAATTTTGGATGGACTCGATGGAGATCTGCGCATTGGAATTTTTGACCATATCCTTGAGGACACTCTTCGCCATGGACAGATCAATTTCATCAACGTGTTTTAGCGATGCCGTTGCCAGCAGTTTGATAATGGCACCTTCCAGATCCCTGACATTGGATTTAAAATTGTGGGCGATGAATTCGATAATATCCGCATCAAGTTGTATGCCGTTGTCATTCGATTTACGTTCCAATATGGCATACCGGGTTTCATATTCCGGAATTTGCAGGTCGGCGCTCAACCCCCAGCTAAAGCGGGAAATCAGTCGTTCTTCAATATCCGGAACATCCTTGGGAGCCCGGTCACTGCTCAGAATAATTTGCTTTCCGTCCTGATGGAGGGCATTGAATATATGGAAGAATTCTTCCTGGGTCTTCTCCTTGCCGCTGAAAAATTGAATGTCGTCAACAATCAAAACATCAATATTCCGGTAAAACATGGAAAATTCGCTGGCACGGTTATTCCGGATGGCCTGGACAAACTCATTGGTAAACGATTCGGAGGAGACATACAAGACAGAGAATTCGTCTCCGAATTCCTGTTTGATTTTATTCCCGATGCTTTGAACAAGATGAGTTTTTCCCAGCCCGGTCGTACCGTAAATAAAGAAAGGGTTGAACGAGTTTTTGCCTGGATTTTCCGAAATGGCCATGGCAGCAGACCGGGCAAGCCGGTTGCAATCCCCCTCAATAAACCGTTCAAATACATAACTGTTATTGAGATTGGCATCGATTTTGGTCTTCCGGATTCCGGGGATCACAAAAGGGTTTTCGATCTTGCCGGGATGATAGTCACTATACGTGTTCATCACCTGCGGCTTGTTGGGAGGCATCGGTCGCTGAGGCAGGCGAACTTCACGGTTATCTTCAAGATTATCTGACTTTTCAACCAGAATGGAATATTCCAGTTTTCCCTCCTTTCCCAAAACTTTGCCAAGAGTAGAGCGGAGCATTCCGTAGTAGTGCTCTTCAAGCCATTCGTACCAGAATTGACTGGGCACCTGGATCGTCAGGGTATGTCCTTCTAACTTTAAGGGCTTGATCGGCTCAAACCACGACTTATACTTCTGGTAACTGATATTGTCCTGAACTATTTCCAGGCAATCATTCCAGGCTTTTTCAGCAGTTAGCGTTTTCAACTTCGAGCAGCCTCCATATTACACTTATTTTTCCCTTTTACCCCTTCAGTTATCCACACACAGAGTTGCAATATCGGTGTGTTGCCTCAATGAAAATGATAATTTATCCTTCAGATGTCAAAAAAATATTCAGAGATAATTGAAAAGTTATCCACATTGCTTTTAACAGTATAACATACTGGCGGACAATAACTTAGTATTTTTTTGCTAAAGTTTCAGATTTAGGCTTGACAGTACATATTCTGGCGTCAACATGGATTTCTTGGTGGCGGGGACATTCAAAAGTTGTTTAAATTTATTTTTCCACAAGTTATCCACGTAATCTTACATATCAACTCTTCTGATTTTAATTATTTTTTATTTGATCCTATAAAACCGTTGTCTTTACAGATGTTAGGGATGAAATGCAGCGTGTAGAAATCGTTTTTTCCCATCATAATCGAGCATGATACTGGCCTCTTCAAAATATTCACGAACCCCTTCTAAAATCTGGTCGGCCAGGAGCGCATTACACTCCAAATAGAGATGCCCTTCGGGGGAGAGATGAGAGGCGGCGAATTTACTGATGGACCGGTAAATTTGAAGGGGTTGTTCATGGAATAGGGCGACTTCAGGTTCAAAGGATGAAACCTGGGGTTCAAGAGCGTCACGCTCACCGGGAAGAATGTAAGGCGGATTTGAAACGATCAGGTCAAAATTCCGGCGGTCAATTGCCTCATGGGTTGAGAGTTCGAACAGATCTGCTTCCAGAAAAGTCACGTCGACTTCATTTTCCTGTGCATTTTTTTGAGCCAGCTCCAAAGCGGGACGGGACAGGTCTACCCCATAGCATGTCCACTTCCGGCGTTCCTTTGCCAATGCGACTGAAATACATCCGGAGCCGGTGCCGATGTCAAGAACCCGGAGTTTGTCATCCTTTCGGGCTTCCTGTTCCTTCAGCAGGATTTCGAGGAGTTGTTCCGTTTCCACACGGGGGATAAGCACTCGTTCGTCTACGAAGAGTCTGCAATTCAGAAACTCCGTATAGCCGAGAATATATTGTAACGGCTCATGATCGGTTCGGCGTTGGACGAGCGGGCGAAGCCGGTCGAGCTCATCGGAAGTGAGAGGCCGATCGTATTTCAGATACAAGTCCAGCCTCTTGATTCCCAAGACCTCGGCTAACAGCCATTCGATACTTAATCGGGGGTTGGGGACCTTTTTTTTTCGAAAATGGGACGTTGCCCATTCAAGCATGGACAATACCGTCCACTCGTTGGTTACTTCTTTCATTCACTTCCGGTCCAAAAAGATTCAGGAGTTGTCTTCTTCCTTCGCCTCAGGGACTTCCTCCTGAAGGGATAAGCCAAATCGTTTGGCGTAGTCCATGATAAAATCAATGACGTCAGATTCTATGTTTTTTTCTTCAGTCAGTGAGCTACCGCGGAACCCCATTCTCCCTCCTGCTTTTTTGAGTTCAATCCTGTTTTGTTTGTCACTGCATTCAATTACACAAACAAGAGTTACAGTGGCATTGATCTGTTTTTCATACTCCTCAAAAAGAGCAACGATTACTTCGTCTTTATTTGCTGAGGATTCGTATTTATATAAATATTTAGGTTCAATACTCTCAAATAATTTTGGAGCCATTCGACGTAAAGTGTCGTTCGGCCCATAAACCAAATACTTGGTAAGTGTACTCATATATAATTTAACAGTTAATTACAAGATATTGGCCAATAATCAGCAGGAATAAAAAGCTAAATCAAATAAGAAGCAAATAGTCCGACAAGTTTATAAATTAAAAACAGTCGAAAGTTCGTTTCAGCTTAAATTTTATTTAATGCAATGGAAATGCAATAAAAAACGTTGCGATTAATGTGAGATTAAAACATTTTAGATCAACATGATTTATTTATATCGTTATATATCAGTTTTATTCATTTCCTGTATAATGATTTTTGGCACCTTGGCCGAATTGAGCCGAGCGCAAATTCAGGAACCGGATCCCCAGGAAATACAAGGAGCGCGCACGTATGTGGATGAGGGCCTCCGCGGTGGAATTGGTTTCAATGTGGTGATCAATAATTTTGGTTTCGGCATTGGAGGGGAATATAAACGCGTATTGGGGCCAACTCTGGATGGAACCCTGACCTTGCGCTGGACCGGTCTCCGTGATGTCAGTGAACAGACCTTTACGGATATTTTCTTCGGGCAACAGGTGATTCCGAATAAATACCAGCGGGCGTATGCATTCCCTTTGACGATGAGTCTTCGAAAGCGGATTTTCGCCGAAGAGGTTTCGGATAATTACCGTTTTTATGTGAGCGGGGGAATAGGTCCGGTAGTTTCATTTTCCTACCCATATTTTGATGATAACAATAACAACGGCTACCGGGAACAATTCCAGAATTATTTTGAACAAACCTATGATGTATTTACCGGTATCTCTGACGGGCAGTGGCATTTGGGATTGACCGGCGAGATTAACGTGAGTGTGGATATCGGAGAGAATTTTTCACGTTTGACCTCCATCCAGTTCGGCTACCTGTTCTACCATTTTCCTGACGGCATTCAGATGATGATGCCGAATCAGCCGATCCGGAAACAAAATCCGGCGCCTGATGAATTTCCCTTCCTGCAAAATCCGGATGGTTCTCTGCAAATGGAGCCTTTTTTCGACTCCCACCATTTCTTTGGAACCCCTCAAATCAGCCTCGTTTTTGGTAGAATGTGGTGAGCGTAGAAGGCACCCATACGTTTTTACTTCTGCCCTTTCACTTCTCACTTTATCGGTAAGTGAATTCGTATTACTTTACATCCTGAATTTCGTGCTAACCAAAAAGATACAGATGAGTTTAATAG
Source organism: Balneolaceae bacterium (assembly GCA_040877875.1). Taxonomy (GTDB): domain Bacteria; phylum Bacteroidota; class Rhodothermia; order Balneolales; family Balneolaceae; genus JBBDNC01. The sequence continues at coordinate 17,809 of JBBDNC010000096.1, forward strand.
ATCAGATTACAGGCAGACAAATCATTGATTCACGGGGCAATCCAACTGTAGAAGTAGATGTTATTTTAACGGACGGCGTAATGGGCAGGGCAGCCGTCCCCTCCGGCGCCTCTACCGGCGTCCATGAGGCAGTAGAACTGCGGGACGGGGATATGAACCGCTATTTGGGCAAGAGTGTTGAAAAAGCGGTGGATAATGTAAATACGGTGATTGCCAAGGAACTGGAAGGATTCCCTGCAATTTTACAGACCGATGTGGATGATCTGTTGATTGAATTGGACGGAACCCCCAATAAAAGCAAACTTGGAGCCAATGCGATTCTGGGAGTTTCCCTTGCCGTGGCAAAGGCTGCTGCGAATTCCCTCGGGCTGCCTTTGTGGAGATACATCGGTGGGGTGAATGCCAAATTGATGCCGTTGCCGATGATGAATATCATCAACGGAGGATCGCATGCCGATAACAATGTGGACTTGCAGGAATTTATGATTATGCCGGCCGGGGCTTCCGGTTTTTCAGAAGCTCTTCGAACGGGCTCGGAGATTTTTCATAATCTGAAAAAAGTGCTCGGTTCAAAAGGATATAGTACGGCTGTGGGGGATGAGGGTGGATTTGCTCCCAATTTGAAATCCAATGAAGAAGCGGTGGATGTGATTCTGGATGCTATTGAAAAAGCGGGGTATACTCCCGGTGAAGATGTACTGATTGCACTCGATCCCGCCAGCTCAGAATTTTATAACGAGGAGAAGAAATTGTATGAATTCCGCTGGAGTGACGGGAGCACAAAGGATGCGGATGCCATGGTTGAATTCTGGTCGGACTGGGTCGATAAATACCCCATTATTTCTATAGAAGATGGAATGTTTGAGGATGACTGGGAGGGGTGGAAAAAACTGACGGATGAACTCGGCAAGAAAGTTCAACTGGTCGGAGATGATCTCTTTGTGACGAATACAACCCGCCTGGCAAAGGGAATTAAACAGGGCATCGGCAATTCCATTTTGATTAAGGTTAACCAGATTGGAACCCTGACCGAAACGCTTGATGCGATTGAAATGGCTCATAAAAATGATTATACGGCCGTCATTTCACACCGTTCGGGCGAAACGGAAGATACCACGATTGCCGACCTCGCCGTTGCGACCAACGCAGGTCAAATTAAAACCGGATCCATGAGCAGGACCGACCGTATTGCCAAATACAACCAACTGATCCGCATAGAAGAAGAACTGGGCGAAACTGCATTGTTTTTGGGTAAGGATACGTTCGGTTTTGACAGGAAATAAGAATTGCGTATTACCCGACTCTCCTTACAAAACTTCAGGAACCATGCGGATACGTCCGTTGAGTGGGCCCCCCACGTAAACCTGATTACCGGGGCCAACGGGGAGGGTAAAACAAATTTGATCGATGCGATTCATTACCTGTGCATGTCACGCAGTTTCGTTGCGTCGAGTGATCAGTATGTAGTCCGGGATGGCGAAAAATATTTCATGATCAGCGGGCATTTCGAAGGTGAAATCCGAAGCCGGTTTAAAGTCGGATGCTCATACTCCAGGGGAGAGGGCAAGAAAATATTTGTCAATGACAGCCCGCTTGAACGGTTATCGGACCTGATCGGGATGGTGCCGGTCGTTGTGCTGAGTCCGGAGGACCTGAAACTGACCGGGGAAGGGCCGGCTGAAAGGCGGGGGTTTATCGACGGTTTTATCAGTCAGTTTTCGCCGGCCTATTTACGGAAACTGATCACGTACCGGCGGATTCGGAAGCAGCGAAACAGGCTGCTGCAGGAGTACACCGGTCCGGTTTCATCCCTGAAAGCCAACCTGGAGCCATGGGATATTCAAATGATTGAATCCGGTTCATGGATTGTCGCCAAACGCACGGAAGTCTTGAGCCGGTTCAAATCCTACCTTGAACAGCAATTTGAGTCGTTCAGCGGGATCCGTCTGAAACCCGGACTGGAATACCAGACCTTTTGTGAGCCGGATGAAAATCCGGGCCTGATTGAGCAAAAATTCCGTCACGCTCTGGAAGAAAATTTTGAAAAGGAAATGGAGCGTGAACAAACAATAATTGGCCCGCATCGGGATGAAATTGTTTTTTATCTTGGAGATATGGAACTTCGCAATTATGGATCGCAAGGTCAGCACCGCTTGTTTTCAGTTGCCCTGAAAATGGCCCAGCTTTTTTATTATTCGGACGAGCTGGACGATCTGCCCATTATGTTGCTCGATGATGTTTTTGGTAATCTCGACCAGGAGAAAACTGAAATCCTCCTGAATACGTTACTCAAACACCCCGGGCAGACATTTGTGACTTCTGCCTCGGAAGTACCTTTTAAAGATCTTCAATTGAATTCCATAAAAAAGGAAGAAAACCGCTGGTACAGAGTTACAGGCGGGGAAGTCAGCCTTAAGTCATAGAACCGATGGCATTTTCAAATAAACCGGAATCACTCGATGCACTGCTGAAGAATTACCTGAAGCGGATGCCGCAGAAGAAGGAAATGAAACGCGGATTAATTCTGCATATGTGGCCGAAGGTGGTGGGTGAGCAGGTGACCCGGGCCACTCTGGATCTGTATTTTGACCAGGACAAGTTGTTTGTGAAAGTGGTCAACGAAGCTTGGAGGCACGAGCTGACAATGAATCGTTTTTCGATTGCTAAAAAATTAAATGAGAAAGTAGATGGGAAAATTATAAAAGAGATTGTAGTATTAAGTTAGTTTTCAGGAGTCCGGTAGGCTCCCGGACGTACATCCCATAAATCATCATTTTTAATTCGGATTATGTTTCATCGTTTTAAACATATGTTTAGTTCAGGCAAGAACACCGGGTCCGATATGGATGACGACGGGATGTCCAACTACCTGACCCAGGAAAAAATCCTGGTTTTCGGCATCTCATTTGTCCTGGCGTTCTGCCTCTGGTTTATTGTAAATCTCAGCCGTGATTTCAACATAACGGTTGACCTGCCGCTTGAGGTGGGCAATCTTCCGGCAGATCAGGCTTTGGTTGATGGTTTGCCTGAATACGCAACGGTAGGAGTGACCGGCGAGGGATGGCAGCTCATTCCCCTTTATAATAATCCACCCAGCATCACCGTGGAGGTGCTGGAGGAAGAAGTGCCCTTGTTTGAAAGAGTCCAACAGCAGTTGAGCACCTTTTCCGGAGTCAATGTGATCAAGGTACAACCGTTTTCACTCACCCTGAACCTTGAGCAAAAAACAACGAGGAAGTTACCCGTTGAACTACGTCTGGACCTGGAACTGAGAGACCAGTACGGAATCATCGGGGAACCTGAATTGTCACCTGATAGTGTGACGGTAACCGGGGCCGTGACAAAACTCGAAGAACTCGAAAGGATTCAAACGGAAGAACTTGAACTCGCTGATATCCAGTCGGACCGTGTGATTCTGCTTGATCTCATACAGCCTTCCGGCGGTATTGCCCTCTCACCCGATGTAGTCAGTTACCGGATTGAAGTCGCCGAGTTTACGGAAGGGGAAGTCAGAATCCCCATCCGCATCCGGAATCTGCCTCCCGGCAGAGTCGTGACCTATAATCCTTCCACTCTTACAGTCCGATATGATGTCCCGATCGACCAGTACCAGGATGTGCAGAATATAAGGCCTTTTACTGCCTATATTGATTTTAATACCATCCAGTCGGATACTACCGGCCTGGTCATCCCGGAGATCGAACGAAATGACGATGACTTTATCGTTCGCCTGCGAAGCTTTCAGCCAAAAACGGTGTCCTATTTCAATGTTGTGGATCAAAACCAGTAATCCTTTTTGAGCCGATCTTCTGTTCCGGGAAAGCCAACCTTTAAAAGGAGTTTCCGACCTGAGTATTCAAGGGGTTGAATTTGACAGGGCCGGGTTCCTTGAAACCGTTGGCGCTTGCAGTTCTGCCGGCGTTGTCTCCCTCCTTCGCTTGAAATTCATAGTCTTTCCGCTTCTGAATGGGGGCTGCGATCTTTCCTGTCCGGGTCAACTCTTGACACTGAACCGATATACCGGGTGCCGGTTTTTCAGGACGGTAGTTGTTCTTTAAACGGTTGAAGGACTTCATCGACGGAGAAGGGGTCGAGATAGAACGAAAGAATTTTCAGCAGGACCTCATCGACCAGGATGTCCGGGCAGGAAGCTCCGGAAGTCAGGGCAATTTTTAACGGTTTTACCTCCATCGGCAGCCAATCCCCGGTTTCCCGGATTTTCTTTTCCCACTGGTTGAAATGCCGGATTTTATGGGGACTGTCAAATTCGTTTTTATCACGAATGTGGTACGTCGGGCAGTGACGTTCAAGAATTTCTACCAAATGCATTGTATTGGATGAGTTGTACCCCCCGACCACGATTGCCAGATCCGGTTTGGCGTCTGCAAGGGCGTACGTGGCAGACTGGTTTTCGTTGGTCGCGTAGCAGAGGGTGTCAGACGTATCAGCAAAATGATCGGCCACTTCCTCTTTCCCGAAGCGCTTCGCGGAGGCCTCTTTCAGGATTTCCATGACTTCCTGTGTTTCGGTGGCAAGCATGGTCGTCTGGTTGATTACGCCGAAATTCTTTAAATCCATGAGGGGATCAAATCCATCGGTAGATTTGTGCCCGAACCATGCTTCAAAATCCTGTTTCGGGCGTTTGCCAGTCATGATATCCGCCAGAATTTGAGCTTCCTCCGGGTTAAGGACCACGACTACCGGCGAGTGCGCGGCACTATGTGAAAACGTGGCACGCGTTTCTTCATGGCGGTGTTTACCATGAACCACCAGGCTGAATCCTTTTTTCCCAAGCTGGCTGCCGCGGTTCCAGACTTTTTCAACAAACGGGCAGGTCGTATTATATTCATAGGGATCGATCCCCTGTTTTTTCAGCTTCTCCTGGATTTCCAGGGTTGTGCCGAATGCCGGAACGATGACGATGTCGTCTTCTTCCAGCGCCTCCATCGGGATCCGTTCAGATCCATCCGTATCAAAGAGAAACCGTACTCCGCGCCGCTGCAGATCTTCATTGACCGTCGGATTGTGGATCATTTCGCTGAGCAAGTAGATATTCTTGTCAGGATTCTCCTCCACGGTTTTATAGGCGATGTCGATGGCGTTTTCCACACCATAACAAAATCCGAAATGACGCGGGATGAGAAATCGTACCGGCCCGAAATCCATCAGGGAAGGTTTCAGGTCCTTCTTTCGGGGATCTGTAATTTTATTTGCCTCCTTAACGGTCCGGATCACCGGAGACTGATACATTTCCGGTATATCAAATGTTTTTCTGGCCATTCTCCTGCTGGTTTTTGGATTCATTCAAAGAAGGCTTTGCAAACCCTTCTTTTTGCCCAATTTCTACATTATCGGGATTTTAAAATCCTCACATATGCATAA
>JBBDNC010000097.1:0-23101 GCA_040877875.1 Balneolaceae bacterium
TAAAATTTCGATAACGCAAAGATTGGGCAAAAGACCGGGTTTTGCAAAGCCTTCCCGTAACAATTTCAATTAAAGCTTCTAGCAATCCGAAAGCGCCATGTGAGTGTGCACGATCTGTTCCCGGTTCAAAGATTAACTCTTGAGAAAGCAACCGATTAATTGCTGCTTCCCTATCAATCCAGGCAAGATCAGGATCCCAGTCTTTATCTGTATGGAAAAAATCCGGTAGTCCCGATTGACCCGTTCAAAGATGGTTAATGGTAATTGAACTTTTCCCTTCGCGGCCCCTGGCTCTCGTCTTCATAGATCAGCCTCACACTTGAGCCGGTGCCATCACTGTTTAGGGGAGGCCCTACAACCGGATACGGATACCCGGCCGGGAAGTTTGATTGATGTATAATTTGGTATCGGCTCCATTTTGTGAAACGGCCAGATCCACCCTCCCGTCGCCGTTAAAGTCACTCAAAACGGCGCCCCGTTGTTTTCCGTACACTTCAATGTTTAAACCCATAACCAATTTTAATTTTTTAAAAACTCTCTATTTTAAAGGAAAGAATGTATTTTGTCTCTTACACAAGCGAACTGAAACCTCCGGTTTGTCGTGATGGAGTTGGATTAAACGGGGACGGGGTGCCTGATTTTTCCGTAGATTAACTACGAAAAAAAACCTGAAACATATGCTAAGGAACTGCTTTCATTCGGTAAATACCCTGGGTATTGGCTTGTTTTTGGGCTTTATGGCGTGCCTGGGTTCCTGCGTTTTACCTCTGCAGGCACAGAATGTCGTCATTGAAGGGACGGTTATATTGGAAAGGCCCCAAACTGCACCGGGAAGGGTCAATATCGGGGGATATCAAAGTTTAACCCCTGGCAGTGCTTCGAGTGAGGCCGGCACCGCTTCGGATCACATCCTTGTTTGGCTAGTGAATAATGATCAGGAAGCTTTGTCTGTGGCTCGGGATACGGCACTTCAGGTACTGGACCAGGTCAACAAGCGATTCAGGCCCAGGTTAATGGCTGTTCGGGTGGGAGATTCCGTACGCATTCAAAATTCAGATCCGGTTTACCATAATGTTTTCAGTCTTTCGAAGACCAAAAGGTTTGATGTGGGCCGCCGATCTCCCAAAGATTATGAAGACGTTGAATTTAACAGGGTCGGGTCAGTAGATGTGTTTTGTGATCTTCACTCGAATATGCATGCCGTGATTCGGGTACTTCCGGAACAAACCGTTCACTGGATAAAACTGGAAGGGAGCGGGAGGTTTCGTTTTGAAGATATTCCAAAAGGTGAATATACTGTGTATTTTTTTGCGATTGGCAGTTCTGAAGCAAAGATAGAAGTCCCTGCAACCGACGAGATGACGGATATAATAACTCTGGAGACGATCAGGTTGGGTGGCCGGTTATGAAGATTCCGGACTTCTCAATTCGATGGAAAATGCTTTCCGGTTTTGTGGGACTGACTCTCATGGTGTTGTTGGTCGTACTCTATTCGGTGAGCCGGATACTGGATAATCGTATCCGTGAGGAGATCAATGAAAATTTTCGTGAGGCCGGTAAAATCTTCGAACAATTGCAGGATATCCGTTATCGCCAGCTTCGTCAGACTGCGACGCTGGTAGCGGATATCCCCTACATGAAGGCCGCCATTTCTACGGGTGACGTGAATACGGTGAATAATCAAATCAAGCAGGAACTGGTACAGCTCCTGCATTTTGATCCTTTGATTTCAGATACTCTCTCCTCAGGATTGTTTTCTCCCAGTGTGGATTCACTGGGTTTGGTCATGGTGTTTGATCGAAATGGAATTCCTCTCGGCCAGTTGGCCAATTCTCCGCTCCCCGATCCTTCTCTGGCAGATACGCCGGGGGTGCAAACCGCTCTGGAAGGACGTATATCACATCAGTCCTATATTTGGAAACAGGGTAATAGTTACTACAATGTGATTACCCTTCCCGTTATCCTGCGTGATCAGATCATTGGCGCACTTTCGCTCGGTTATCCGATTCGCAATTTTGAAGCGGACCTTCTGGCCCGGCTAATTGAATATGAAGTATCCTATTTTGTAGACAATAAACTGCTGGCTACATCTATTGAATCGTTGTCGGAACAAGACCGAAGAGATCTTACCAGGGATATACAGAACACCTTGTTTGATGATCAGGATATGCAGGAGGGGACCACTCTGGAACTGGATTTACAAGAACAACAATGGCTTGTCTATGTATTGCCTATGGGTAGAACCGGCCGGGACGAAGCAGGGATCACCGGATATTATACGGTTGCACAGTCATTAACCAAAGCCCTCGAACCCCTCTATGAATTGCAGCGGGTCATCTATCTGATCGGATTGGGAGGAATCCTGATTGCGATTATATTGGGCATCTCATTTACCCATAGTTTGACCCGGCCCATCCATCTGTTGCTGAAGGGGATTAAACGGATTGAAAATGAGGAATATGATCAGCCTGTTGAGGTGGTGAGCAGAGATGAGTTTGGCCAGCTTACCCGTACATTTAATAAGCTTGTGGCACATATCCGGGAAAACCTCAGAGAAAAAGAAACACTTCTGGCAGAGATCCATCACCGGGTAAAAAATAATTTGGCAGTGATTTCCGGCCTGTTGGAGCTGGAAGCGGATAATACCCAACATGTTCAATCGAAGCGGGTCTTGAAAAATAGTCAGTTACGTATCCGTTCCATGGCCACCGTTCATGAACTCCTGTACCAGGCCCAGGATCTGAACAAGTTGTCATTCGATGAATTTGTCTCGCAAATGGTCTCTTCCATTACAAAAGTGTATGCCATGGATCAATCAAATGTAGAGATTAAACTTGACGTGTATGATTCCGAACTCAATGTCAATCAGGCGGTACCTTGTGGTTTAATCATTAATGAACTGGTAACGAATGCTTTTAAACATGCTTATCCTGAGGGGTTTTCGGGGGTTATTCATGTTTCTCTCAATGAACAGGATGGAAAGATATTCATACGGGTGAGGGATGAGGGTATCGGACTCCCGGACGGTTTTAACCTGGGAGAAAGCGAGTCACTCGGTTTTACTCTTATTGAAATTCTGGCCCAACAGATTGAAGCGGAAATAAGGGTGAATTCCGAAAATGGAACGGATATTTCGATAGTTTTTGAAAAGAAAGATAAAAAAGGAGCCAACAGTACTCTGAATTTACAGTGAGTTACAAGGCTTCCGGGACGGCATGAAAGCGGTTGGAGAATGGAATTCCATTAAAATCAACGTTTTTAATTTTGAATTCCGGAGCGGGATGGGAAGTTCTATGGATCCTTTCTGACCGTCAACTGCAGCAGCCCGGGAAGTTGAAGATCAGTACATTGACTTAACCACATCGCATGGTTGATATGACTCTGATTAAATAATCTGGCTTATGAAAAATCATATATTTATTGTTTTAATTACAGGATTATGGATCACAGGCCTGGCAATTCCTGCCCACGGCCAAATTGGGTTTGGCGGACTTGCTGAATTCGAGATCAGAAAGGGAGGGCCGGATTCCGATCCGACGATTAACCAGACACCGAATGACAAGTGGCTGGTATATGTTCCGTCGATCCGGCTTTTCGTCAATGCCCCGATATCGGACGAGTGGGTTGTTTCGGGGGCTTTGCAAACCGATTACTATGCCGGATATCGCAGCGACCTCTTTTTTTCTTCCTTTAATATCAATTGGATGCCTTCCGAGCGGTTGAAGTTTACCGCGGGCCGTTTTGCAACGCCTTTTGGCCGTTATGATGAATTGTTGCTCTCTTCCGAGAATCCATTTGTCCATATGCCCCTGTCGCATGTTTGGAATATGCCTGTGGATCGGAAAAGAGGGTACGTTTTTTCAGCCACTTCCTATGACGGGGTTCCCGGCCAGTCTATGGTCTACAGGCGGCTTTATTCCCAGGGACTGATGATGAGCGGTACAACAGAGGAAGAGACTTTACAATATCAACTTTCCGCTGCATTGACCAGTGTATCCAGTTATACGGATATCGGGGAACAGAATCGCCCGGCACTAATAGGACGCCTGGTCTGGCGGCCCGTGATTTGGAATAAGATCGGCTTCTCCCTGGCGAATGGACCCTATATGGTCGACGACCCCATCAATGATATATTGTCCGATGAAAAAAGAGCCGGATATCTGCAGACGATCGTGACGGCCTACACTGAATTTTCCTATCGATATTACCAATTGCTGTTCCAGTATACCTTTAATCGCTGGGATTCTCCGTGGATTGACCCGGAAGGGGAACTCGTTGAAGATGATATTGTGAATGATGTTGCACATTATATGGGTCAGTTTAAAATGCGCTTCCCCTTTTGGGTAGGAGGGTATGGAGCCGTTCGGTTTGAAAAATATCTTCCTAAAGAAATCACTTTGCGCTCAGTCGGCATTACCGGACAACCGACTCCCGACAAACACCGTTTTGAATTTGTTCTGGGTTATCAGGTTCACCGAAATATTGTGTTAAAGGCTTCTTACCTGCTTTCAAGGAATGAAAGGGAGGAATTGAAGGATGATGTGTTTGCCGTTCAAATCAGTGCTGGCTTTTAAAGAGAGCGTGAGGTGGATGGAAATTTTTATTATCAGGGGAATCTGCTTCAATTGACAGGTGAATTTTTGGATGAATCTTTTACGGGTCAAAAAGACGGTTTTTCAAAGCCTTCTCCTAATAAATAACCTCTTTTTTATCAAGAAAACTTTTTAACAGATTTTATCGAGAAGTGACCGTTTGTTAATCCATATTTATATGAACGAAAAATATTGAATCTATACACTAAAAATAAAAGTATCTGAAAAATTACATCATTTTGAGTTAAATTTAGCAGGGTTTTGAATGTATTAACTTTTGTTAATAATATAATCGGATACAGGTATCTGAAATATCTTATTATTATAAAGAATAAAATTATTCAAAAAGCTTTTATAAAATTATCGAATGTTTTATATTTGGTTATGATTCAAACAATTAAGAAGTAATGATTAAAAGTTGGATAAAATGGATATAAAATTTGTAAATCGATCACAGATAAAATCTAGTAAAAGAAGGTCTTCAAAATTCAAACCTCTAATGGAAGCTCTGGATAAGCTTGAGCCGGGTGGAGATGCTGTAGAAGTATCGTATTCGAACGACAAGAGTGTCAATTCCATGCGAACGGCTGTATATCAGTATAATCAGGAAAACAATGTAAAGATTAAAAGCGGAAAGGATGCCGCCAATAAAAAAATCTATTTTTATCGGCAGAAATAAATCTTGCCCATGTACAGGAATTTAAAAACCGTTCCGTCAGATGATTGACAGAACGGTTTTTTTATGGATATTTTCTACCGTTCGGTTTCAATGGCAGCCACAACGGGTTGAATCTATCTGACCGTCCGTTTCAAATGAAGGGTTCAGGTTGAAATCTAACCGGGAAAAGTAAGGTTCCCCGGTTAAGTTGAATCCCCTGATGCCTCATCGTATCTATCAAATCTTAATTCTGTCTCAATTCGAATTATCGGATTCCGGGGAGTGAAATGAATTCCAGGATTCATCCAAAAGATAACCTTGTGCAAGCTTTTGATACTCGTTCACCTGATGGATCTGCCAGGTTTTGGAATAACCAAGTTCCTCTGCCATAATCCGGGCAACCCGCGGGGCAATTTCCATACTTTCCCGTGCATTCAGTAAAATGGAACGGGTTCTGCGGCTTAAGACATCTTCTACGGTGCGGGCCATTTCATTTCGGACAGCCCAGCGTACTTCGCCCGCACCGCAGGCAAGATCGGGATGAAATCTGGCGGATCCATTTTTACCGCCCGAAAGTTTTTTGATTGATTCTGCATCGGAACCGTACATCCGGTATGGGTCTTCCTCGTTCGGATCAGAGGTCCATCCGTGTATATTTAAATTTTCAGTGATCGATTTTCTTTCAGAGAGATTGCCGATTTTAATCGCCTGGTCAATCGTCTCTTGGCCCATCTTCCGGTAGGTAGTCCATTTGCCACCGGTGATAGTGACCAGTCCGGAAGGGTCGACAATCAGTGTATGATCACGGGAGATGGATTTTGTACTTTTTTTCCCTTTTTCTTCGACCACAAGAGGCCTTAATCCTGTAAAGATGCTTTTCACATCCGACGCAACCGGATCATGGGCAAGGTATTTTGCACAATGGCTTAAAAGAAATTCGATTTCCTTTTCGGTTGCCCGGGGTTCGAGGGATGCATTCGGGACAGGCGTATCGGTCGTTCCTATCAATACCTTGTTGTGCCAGGGGACGGCAAACAGAACACGACCGTCTTCAGTTTTTGGAATCATAATCGCACTTTTGCCCGGATGGAATTTTTTGTCCAGCATGATATGGACTCCCTGACTGACCTGGATAATCGGCTCGGTGTCCGGATTATTCATTCGGCGGACCGAATCAGTGAAGACCCCGGTGGCGTTGATAATTACTTTTGCTTTGACATCGAATTTCTCGCCTGTTTCCTGGTCTTCGGCTTTTACCCCGCTAACTCTTTCCCCCTCATGGATAAATCCTGAAACCCGGGTATAATTGAGAGCAGTCCCTCCATGATCAAAAACGGTTTGCATCAGGTTGATGGCTAGACGGGAGTCGTCAAATTGTCCGTCGTGGTATAAAACTCCTCCCTTCAGATTCCGGGGTTCAAGGGTAGGAAGATGCTTCAGGGTCTGTTTTCTGGAGAGCCATCTGGAATTTCCAAAGCCCCTTTTTCCGGCCAGCCAATCATACATTTTTAAACCGATTCCGTAATACGGTTTTTCCCACCAGTGATAATTGGGGACAACAAACGTTTGATTCGTTACCAGGTGAGGTGCGTTTTGTATTAAGAGGCCCCTCTCTTTCAGGGCTTCCAAAACCAGGGAAATATTTCCCTGCCTGAGGTATCGTACTCCCCCGTGTACAAGCTTCGTGCTTCTGCTGGAAGTACCCTTGGCGAAATCGTGCTGTTCCAGCAGTAGGGTCTTGAAGCCCCGGGAGGCTGCATCAACAGCACAACCCAGTCCGGTGGCTCCTCCACCGATGATGACGATATCCCAGATATTTTTTTCCTTGTCAGGATCCCGTAGCAGAGAGGTGATGATTGCGTTTCGATCCACAGTTATTTATTTAATCTTTAAGAAGTCCAGTTTTTGGATCTGCTTACGGCTTTATTCCACCCTTCCTGAAGTTCGGATCGTTGGCTGGCATTCATATCGGGTTCAAAGGTTTTATCCACCTTCCATTTTTTGGAGATTATTTCAAGGTTATCCCAATAGCCAACGGCCAGACCGGCAAGATAGGCCGCTCCGAGCGCAGTGGTTTCCGTGATTGTGGGACGCACAACCGGTACGTTGAGAATATCCGATTGAAACTGCATGAGAAGATTATTGACGGACGCTCCTCCGTCTACCCGGAGCTCCTTTAATTTTATTCCGGAATCCGATTCCATGGCTTTTAACAGATCCTTGCTTTGATAGGCAATTGCTTCGAGTGCAGCCCGAGCAATGTGAGCCGATTGGGTTCCCCGGGTAATCCCGATCATCAGTCCCCGGGCAAAAGGGTCCCAGTGTGGGGCTCCGAGCCCGGAAAAGGCCGGTACAAGATAGACCCCGTCGTTATCCTCAACCTGGCCGGCAAGCGCTTCAATCTCTTCGGATCGTTTAATCAGGCCCAACCCGTCACGCAGCCATTGGACGACAGCCCCGGCGATGAATACACTTCCTTCAAGGGCGTATTGCACTTTGCCGTCAAGCTGCCACGCAATCGTTGTAAGAAGGTTATTCTTCGATTCAATCGGTTGATCACCGGTTTGCATCAACATGAAACATCCGGTTCCATAGGTGTTTTTGGCCATCCCCGGTTTTGTACAAACCTGTCCGAACAGGGCCGCTTGCTGATCCCCGGCAATTCCGGCAATCGGAATTTTACGGGCGAACATCTCCTTACCCGAGTGGCCGTATACCTCACTGCTTGATTTTACTTCGGGTAGCATGGCTTCAGGTATATCCAGGATTTCAAGCAGTTCAGGATCCCATCTGAGATCATGAATGTTGTAAAGCAGTGTCCGGCTTGCATTGGTTACATCTGTAATATGCACCTTTCCTTCCGTCAGTTTCCATACCAGCCAGCTGTCCACCGTGCCAAAGAGCAGATCACCCTTTTCTGCAAGTTTACGAGCATTATCAACATGATCGAGGATCCATTTTATTTTGGTGCCGGAAAAATAAGGGTCAAGAACCAGTCCGGTTTTTGTTCGAAACGTATCTTCATGGCCTGCAGCTTTCAATTCCTTACACAGGTCGGCTGTTCGCCGGTCCTGCCATACGATGGCACGGTGTACAGGTTTTCCGGTTTTCCTGTTCCAGACGATGGTTGTTTCACGCTGATTGGTAATCCCGATTGCGGCAATCCCGGCAGCCGTGGTATTGGCTTTTGAAACCGCTTCAGCGGCTACACTGACCTGGCTGGACCAAATCTCTCCGGGGTCATGTTCAACCCAGCCCGCTTTTGGGAAAAACTGTTTAAATTCTTTTTGGGCACTGGATACAATATTCCCATCCTGATCGAACAGGATCGCCCTTGAACTGGTTGTACCCTGATCCAAAGCCATTATGTAGCTCATAAGTATATTTCCTGTTTTTTTAGTGTATAAGTGGTTTGAATGAATAAGGCAGAAGTGAAAAGCCCGCTCCTCGAAATTTGACAACTATCATTCAAACTAAATAAAAAAGTTTGAATGAAATAGTCAGTGCATGGACAAAGGGCCGAAATCCGCGTCCCATCTTCTCACTTTTGCCTTCTACCTTAAAAGTATCTCCCGTAATAAAAAAAAATGTTATTAAAGATGTGATCTGCTTTTTTCTTCCGGCTCCGCTCATTTCAGATAATGTGATCGGTCGGTTTCAATGGACTGCCCGGGTTTTCTATTGTCCGGTCCGGCGTATCAATCGGAGGGTGCATATGGGTCGTGCAGGAGACGGATCAGGCCTCCAAACACATCTCTTCCGGGTATTTGCATGCAGAAGTTTCGGGATGGATGAGCGATTTGCCAGACTCTCTGAAGGGACTCGTTTGGCTTGAACCGGTCATGCCCTGAAAGCGTCTTCGAAATGGGTGATCTCCGGAGCTTCATTCTCTTTTTGCACAATTGCAATCACATCAAATCGAATCAGAGCTCCTTCCATTTTTCGTTCATACATCCAGGCTTCCGCTGCCTTGCAAATATTTTTTTCCTTTTCGGGAGTGATGGCATCTTCCGGTCGACCAAAATAAGTCTTTGTACGAGCCTTCACTTCCACAAAGACGATAAAGTGTTGATCGTAGGCAACGATATCCACTTCCGCATGTTCAAAAAAATAGTTCCGGTCAAGGAGGGTCCATCCTTTTGACTCCAGGTATGCGGCTGCCAGGTTCTCTGCTTCGTTTCCCTTCTCTCTGGATGTTTTACTCATTAAGATCGACGTCAGACGGTATTTCAGGTTTTTCCTTCCAGTTTTTCAGCGACTGGTGAGCTTCGGCCATTTTGACGATCTGCTTCAGAAATTTCAGGTTTTTCTTATTGATGTAGGGCAGAAGAGCGTCGGTAAAGCGTTCGAACATATCCAGAAACTCAATAAAATTCTCTATTCGTTCTTTAAACTCCGCCTCACGGTTGGAATCGGTCTGATTTTTTTCAAATACCCGCAAACACTGTTCCAGGTTTTCACGGATAGGGGCAACTTCCCTTTGCTGGCGTTCCCGAATCAGGATGGCGACAATATTCCACACATCTTTTTCAGCGGTATAAAAATCCTTTCGCTGCCCCTTGTAATGAACCTTGTGAACCAGTTGCCACTGCAGCAAATTGCGCAAGTTCATATTCGCATTTCCGCGGCTGATGTCAAGTTGATCCATAATGGTATCTGTATCCAACGGATCGGACTCAGCGTAAAGTAGGGCATGTATCTGGGCCATCGTTTTATTGATGCCCCATGCCGAAGCCATTTCACCCCATAGCAGTACAAATTGTTCGACTGCTTGTTGATTTGGCTCGGATTGAATTTCAGACATTGAATGTCACGTCTCGTTCGAATTGTTTTGGGTACTCTTGTTTGATTTCGTCTTGGATTCTTTTTTTTCTGCGGCGGCTTCCTTTTCCCCGGAATCCGGCCCGGAGCCTGATGCCGGGGCCGACCCTCCACCCGAACCATTCCGGCTTTTGTTCTTGTAGTCAGTTACGTACCAGCCTTCTCCCTTATAGACCACTCCACCTCCACCGGAGATCATCCGGGTGACCTTCTGGCCGGTTTCGGGACAGACTTTCAGTGGTTTATCATTGATACCCTGGCGATATTCGAAAACAGAGCCATCTTCACGGCGGTATTCATATGTTGGCATAACGGTTTTTATTGATATTTGATGTTAATATTGATTCTGGACCTGTTTACAACTGCCGGTAAAATACGAGTTTGTTTACAATGATAATTCATATCCATTGTTTATTCCGGACTTTACTTCAATTCCCCGAACCCTTTTTTCAGTCTTTTTACAGCTTCCTTAAGCTGATCCATGGAAACCGCATAACTGATTCTGAACCCGGAAGGCTCACCGAAGGCGTCGCCGGGTACAGTTGCCACTCCATGATCTTCCAGAAGATACAGGCAGAGTTCCGTAGAAGTATTTATTTTTTGTCCGCCGGTTGTTGATTTTCCAAAATACGCCGAGCAGTCGGGGAAAACATAAAAGGCTCCGGAGGGTTTGAAACATTGAAGCCCAGGTATTTCTTTCAACGCATCTACAATATAATCACGGCGTTCCTTAAACGATTCCCTCATTCTGAAAACTTCGTCTAACGGTCCCCGGTAGGCAGCTTCACCCGCTTTTTGAGAAATACTCGAAGGAGCCGAAGTTTCCTGGCTTTGAATTTTTGCGACGGCCGAGGCAATCCCGACAGGGGCGGCCAGATATCCCAGCCTCCACCCGGTCATCGCAAATCCCTTCGAAAAACCGTTAATGAGGACCGTTCTACTTTTCAGATCGGGAGCAGCCTGTATCAATCCTATATGATCATTATCAAATACGATATATTCATAGATCTCATCCGAAATAATAACTACCCGTGGGTGTTTCCGAAGCACTTCAGCTATCTCCTGCAGTTCATCCCGGGAGTAACAGGCGCCCGTGGGATTGGATGGAGAACACAAGATCAATGCTTTGGTCTTGTCGGTGATCGCTTTCTCCAGATCATCGGGTTTCAACTTGTAATTATTTTCGATGGAGGTTCGAAGAGGGACAGGTTTGCCATCTGCAAGCTTTACCATTTCCGGGTAGGAAACCCAGTAGGGAGAAGGAATGATGACCTCATCATCGGGATCAATCAGGGCAAGCAGGGTAAACCCGATCGATTGCTTGGCACCGTTAGAAACAACAATTTGATCCGGGTTATAGTCCAGCCCGTTATCTCGCTTCAGTTTTTTAATAATTTCATCCCGCAATTCAGGAGTGCCGATATTCATAGTATAGCCATGGAATCCGTCTTGAATGGCTCTAATTGCAGCTTTGCAGATAAGGTCGGGAGTGTTAAAATCAGGCTCGCCGGCGCTCAGAGAAACTACGGATTTTCCCTCTCTGGCAAGTTGTTTTGCCTTTGCAGAGATTTTCAAAGTTTCTGAAGGTGACAGGTTTTGAGCACGTTTGGAGATCATAATCGAGTTTATATCAGTTAGTGTGGTCTCTGTTGGGTTGTTGTTGGCCGGTTTTCATTTCTATACCGGAAACTTCCGGGTCGGGCAGATCTGCAGAACCTTGCCTACCGGACAGGAGAAATAACCGGAAATCTATTTCACCGGGCAGAAAAATAGGGAATTCGTGAGCAGGATGCTAAGCATCCCCCCAGCTTTGCTTCTTGTATTTTTTATGCAAAGCCTTTGCCACGTTATCCGGAACGAAAGAAGAGAGATCTCCTCTCCAGTAGGCAATTTCCCGAACGATCGAAGCGGAAATAAAAGTCAGTTGTTCATCCGGCATCAGAAAAACCGTGTCAATATTCGGAGCCAGCCGACGATTGGTGAGTGCCATCCGGAATTCATATTCAAAATCCGAAATTTGACGTACACCCCGGACCAGTACTTCCACGTTTTTTTTTCTTGCAAAATCAATGAGCAGGCCGGTAAACTGTTCGATTTCAATATGACTTGACCAGTCTTTTGTTTGCAGACATTCCCGGATCAATTTGACTCTCTCCTCACCTGTGAAAACTTCTTTCTTTCGATTATTTACAGCAACGGTTACGATAATTTTATCGAATAGTTTGGTAGCCCGTTCGAGCAGATCCAGATGTCCGTTGGTGATCGGATCAAAAGAGCCCGGGAAAAGTGCTGTTTTACTCATAGTCGGTTTTATGCTATTGTTCATCAGAATCTACTGTTTGAGCCTGAAAGATGCTAACAATCGTGCGCCCGTACGCTTTGGTATAAAAACAATGTGGTTGATTTGTAAAATCGTGACGTTTATCGTGTTCAAGAATAAACCAGCCATCCGGTTTCAACCATCCGCCATAAAGAATCTTGTCAGTCATTTTCGTCATCATAAAATAATCGTAGGGAGGGTCGCAGAATATAAGATCATAGGCGGCAGACGGGCCGTCCAGAAATTGTTCGACGGATGCGGTCCGGGTTTGAACCTGGTGCTTAATATTGAGATGATGGGCCAGTTTCTCAATATGCCGGATGTGTTCCGGGTGTTGATCTACAAACAGGACATGATCCGATCCCCTGGAGATGGCTTCAAACCCGAGGTTTCCACTTCCCGCAAACAGATCAAGGACTCTCGTCCCCTCGAAAAAACGCCTGGCAGCGATTACGGAGAACAAGCCCTCCTTCGTCCGGTCAGAGGTTGGACGCAAACTGCCGGTATCAGGAACAGGGATTACTCTGCCTTTTAGCTTACCGGTTATAATGCGCATGGTCAGGGATCTCTGTTCTTGTCAAAATTCAGGCTTAACAGGATTGCAGGGAAGGCGCTTTCCAATGGGAACCCATAGGTGTTTTCATCCGCATTCATCCGCATGGATTTCAAAGAATTCATGAGAATTGCCTCCCCGGTTTCCTGAAAATAGCCGGACATAATTTCCATAACCTGCATCCCCAGATCGCCGAACACGTACACCTGTTCGTGAATTCCTTTCATCCATTCGACATGATTGCCGTAAAAATTCCACAGATAGGGCAGGTCGTGAAGAGTTTCAAATGGTATGCGTGTTGCTCCTCTTAATTTTCCGAAAAGGAATGAGGAGACTGCAAGATAGCCGGGATGACAATTAATCGTAAGATAGGATCCCGTAATGCCAGTCAGTTTGTGCCATTCAATGCCAATCTCAAATTCACTAACAAAGTCACTGCTTGAATAGTTGTGAAGCAGTTTCCGAAAACCGTTGAATTTATTCTTGTTTCGTATCAGGAGCAACCTGTAGTCCTGATTGCTGAGCCCGAACCAGGTTGTTTCAAGCTGTTCCCGTGGAATACCTTCCATGAGTACTGACAGATGGTCTTCCCGCTCATCAGGTGTCTCGTATACCAGCCGGGGGAAGGTTGTCCAGCATTCTTCAGTTGCCGGAGTCAGCATTCTTGCAGACTGACAGGAATATTTTTTACTTAAGTTTGTGAGAGTACTCTCAATTCCCTCAAACATACTGCCAGGTTTTCCGAATAAAGCTTTCTTGAGAGGAAAGCTGAATTCAATACACCCGATATGGTCGAGCTGATTGTCCCGGTTCAAATCATTGACAGCATAATAGAGCTGATGATCATTAAAACAGAATCCAAGACAAGCGCCTGACTCACCCATACAGTTTAGTTCCAGTTCGGTGCATTCAACATGGTTGTATTTTTCAAATCACCGATTCGCAGATCTGAATCGGGATCTTCAAGCAAATAGATTTGAGGCCTGAGTGTATCGTTCAACGTGTATTGAAACTGATTGTGCGGGGGACGAGGGGAGAATTTGAGTGAATCCGGTGTGTAGGTAGAGGGGGGACGCTCTTCGAAAAGTGTATCTCCTCGGGCTACCATCCGCTCATTCGTTTTCAAAAATGCGATCAGGGTATCCAGACCGCTTTCAGTTGGAGGGAACTGCCCTTCTATATTTCGATATTGAATCAGTGCATCCCGGACTAACGTCATTCTGTGCTTGACGCGCTCTTCCATTTCCTCGGCAGCAAGAACTTCCTGGTAAGGATCAACGATTGAACGATAGAGGTAATATCCCAGGAAGAGGATTGCAATTCCGAGGACAATTGTCAAAATATTATTTCGTGTTTCTAAATTCATGAGAGTAAAGGATTAGGATTCGCAAAAAAGGGATCCCGCCAAAAGCGGAAAGAGAAAATAAACGCAGTCCTCCAGATATGCAACTTTAGGGTTATTTACTTTTTATTTTCGAATTTCCACTTCATCCAGGAGGCGGGATGCATGCTCTGACTGCTGAAGCAGGAATAAAATATAACGTATGTCTACACTGATAGTACGATTCAGTTCAGGAAGATAATAATAATCACCCACAACCCCTTCAATATTACTGTCGAATGCAACCCCGATCAGTTCTCCCGAAGCGTTCAATACCGGGCTGCCGGAATTGCCGCCGGTAATATCGTTTGTTGTGAGAAAATTAAGAGTCAGATCGCCGGCTTGGTTAGCATAGCCGAGCCAAGCTGATGCTTCGAACGACGGACTACTCTTGTAATGAAGTAAATCACCGGGAAGGTTAAAAGGGGCTTCCCCTGTATTTTTTTTCAGCATCCCCTCAAAAGTGGTAAACGGGGTGGCATAAAGTCCGTCTTCCGGTTTGTAGCCCCGCACTTCGCCGGTCGATACCCGCAGTGTAAAATTGGCATCGGGGTATCGGTACGACTGTCCGTCCATTTCCATCCGTCCTTTCACATAGCGTTTTTGTGCCGGTTCCAGATATTGAAAGTGCTGAACATAAGTATCTCTCGAAATTTCAAACGCTTCCCGGATTTCTTGTGATAACAGATAAAGGCTGTCTTTTTTGGCACCTGTTGCAGTTACAGCACTATCCTTTCCAAAGATGAAATGACGCGTCTTCAGAGTATCCATCAATACAGCATGTTCTTTTTGGCGGTTGAGAAAAGACTGTATTTGGTGTATCATTTCCGGTTCCCGGTCTTCAACATCAAAGAAGGAATAGATAAAGAGGGGACGTTCGGATTCCGGAAGAGACGAGAATTGAAGCAATGACTTTTCCAGTTTCAGCAACTCTGCTTCCCGATCTATATCCGAATAACGACTTTTGAAGGCATGGTAGAGTTGTCGTCGGGCTTCATCCGAAAAGTCGAGGCTGTCAGGAGCCGCAAGATACTCATAGTAATCATCGAAAAGCGTGGTAAGTTGAAGCAGCTTATTGAACTGCATGGTGTAGAAACTGGTGAAGAGTAATTCTCCCATCTGACCGGCAATGTGATAACTTTGAGCAAGTTGGGGCAATACCCGTCCGTATTTTTGCCTTCTCAATGAATCCGCCTGAATCCATTGATGAAAAATTTGATCTTCCGATTGCTTGATCTCCGTAATGTCGTATGTTTCGAAGCCACTCAGGACTGCTTGAAAATATTTTAAAGCATTTGCAAAAGAGGCCCGGTCACTGGCATTTTCAAGGGCTTTTTGCTCGCTATTCCCGGCTTCCAGCTCAAGTCCGGAGAGGTTTGTTTCAAATGCTTTGATCTGTGCCGGGAGTTGAATGTCTTCATAAAATTCAAAGGCATAACTACTTTCTAACCGATAAGTGGTACCGGGAAATCCTAATAGCAGGGTAAAGTCACCCGGTTGAAGTTTACCGGCACGGATCGGAAGGAAACGCTTCGGTTTAAAGGGTTCATTTTCTTCATGGTAGGTTCTTGACGTTCCATCCGGGGCAGTATAGGCTCTTAATATAGTAAAATCACCGGTATGGCGCGGCCATTGCCAATTATCGATATCCCCGCCGTATTTGCCGATTGACTCAGGGGGTGCATGGACCAGCCGGACGTCACGGATTACCCGGTATACGGTCATGAATTGGCGGTTTCCTTCCCAAAAATCATTGATTTCAACAATCAGATCCCCCTTTTCCTGGCGATTGGCAATAAGTCGTTGCCTGTTCTCATGTTTTCTGATTTCCGACTCCCGGAGATCCATTTCTTCCGTAATCCCGGCGTTAATCCGGCCGGTTACCTCCGTTTGTTCAACAGGAATATACAGGCTGAAACGTTGAAGGGGTTTTTCATCTTTTGTACCGGCCGAGGTAAATCCTTCCTTCAGATAGTTGTTTCCTGGCGAACTCAGGGCACTGATACCGTCGTAGGTAACATGATGGTTAGTCAGAATCAGGCCGTTTTCAGAAATAAACGACCCTGTGCCTCCTCCTTCGTCCCCAATATTAATGCGCACAACAGACTGGTTCAGCGAAGGCTGGCCAGTGTGGTAAAAATCTTCAGGTGGGAGGTTCAGACCGCGCTGACGCATTTGTTGATATACGGAACCTTCAACCTGAGACAGTAACCACATGCCCGAATGGTTCGGGCTCGGAGCGTCAGGTTGAACTGTATAATGATTTCCCGGCTGAGAAATTTCCGGGCCCGACTCTGTAATGGCCGAAGATCCCGAACACGACAGGAGCCCTGTGGCTGCAGCCATGAGAAAGAATAAGAGTCTGAATGATGAGCTCATAGAGTCAGGTAAAGTTTTTAAAACTGTTGAAGGAGAATATGGAAATCTGACCGGTCAAAAACTATGTGAATAGGGGGATTATCTTTATATTCAATTGTGAAAACATCTACGTCGACCGGTTGACAAATCGTCCGGTTTGCCACAATTACCGATGGATTTAATATATGAACTTCGATTCAGGGATTTTTCAATGGGCCGGTGGCGGGTTTATCATAGTGCGGGATTCTATAAAATTCGATGGGATTTATGGGCCTGCCATTTATCGCATGAACGGAATCAAGGCCAAATTTACTAATAACAACAATATATAAGAATATGATTTATAAGCATAAATTCTATTTCCTTTGTAAAACCCCTTTAAGTGCCGAGGGGCCGCAGGATGTCGAGATTATTTCTAAAGCAGATACAAACGCTGATTTTCCGGATTTGTTTCTGCAATTTGAAAAATTGCGATCTCATGCCTTTAATGAAGATGAATTATACAGCATCGTCCGTGCGGATGATATCTATGACCTGATTCGAACCGTTAATGAGAGGGAAGCCAAAGAAGAAGCATTTGAAAGAGCCCAGTCCGAGATCGTCACGAATCTTCAACACCGGGTCATGCAACAGAACGATAAGAATGCAAAGGCGATTTTACAGGAAGTTCATGATATAGATGCCTAAAGAAAGGCTTTTTTCCATCGTCTACGAGGACAAGGATATTCTTGTTGCCGACAAGCCTCCGGGCCTGCTTGCGGTTCCCATTCCCGGAAGTAAAAAGGAAAACCTGGCGGACCTGGTGTCAGCCTATACGGCTCCGTCAGGGGACAGAACCCAGGCCGTTCACCGGATCGACCGGTTTACAAGCGGTTTGATGGTTTTTGCAAAACATGACAAAGCTTTTCATCACCTCAAGCGTCAATTTTCAAGGAATCAGCCGGAACGGATCTACCTGGCGATGGTTCGGGGAGCTCTGAAAACTGATTTTGGTGAATTGTACCATCACCTTCAAAGAATAAAATCCGGATTTCGAAATGTAGTGGTCTCTGAAACGGATCCGGAAGGTACACCGGCTTTTCTGGAATATGAAGTCGTGGAGCGTTTCAACCAGGCTACCCTTGTGGCCGTACGGCTGGGGACAGGATTAAAGAACCAGATCCGGGTGCAATTTGCAGCAGCCGGCCATCAGGTGATCGGCGACCGTCATTACTCGGCTTCCGAACAAAATGTGCAAGGATTGGATCGTCAGGCACTTCATGCCTACCGGCTGGAATTCAAACACCCGGCAAAAAATAAAAATATAGCTGTTGAGGCTCAGGTCCCTCCCGACCTTCAACAACTTATCGATTCTTACAGGAAAGATCGAAATGGATAGGGAATGCTTGTCTTGAATATTTTGTATGGATAACTGACAGCACCGAAAGGAAGTTTTGTAAACTCTTCACGGCAGCCGCCGGGGAAAAGGTTTTTTGAATCCTGATCGGGATACACTTTTGTGGAATAGAGGGGGCCAGAGAGGTCGGATGAACGTAATGAGAGGTTTAAAAAGTTCACATCGCCTTCCACATAAAAGTGAAAGTTTAATTTTAAAAAGTAAGAGGTAGAATATGAGTACTGCAACTCTTGCAA
Organism: Balneolaceae bacterium; assembly: GCA_040877875.1. Lineage (GTDB taxonomy): Bacteria > Bacteroidota > Rhodothermia > Balneolales > Balneolaceae > JBBDNC01. The sequence continues at coordinate 18,316 of JBBDNC010000097.1, forward strand.
AGAAATCAACCAACATGGAAATTAATATTGGCATAGACGAATCAGACCGCAAGAAAATATCAGAAGGGCTCAGCCGTATACTTGCGGACTCTTATATGGTATACTTGAAAACTCATAATTATCACTGGAATGTTACGGGTGAGTTATTTCACTCGTTGCATGAGCAGTTTGAAGAACAATATACCGAGCTGGCAGAGGCGGTTGACGAGATCGCAGAACGAATTCGTGCCTTGGGGTACCGGGCCCCCGGGTCTTTTCGGGAATATTCCGGGCTGACCTCAATTGAGGAGGGTTCCGATCAACCCGATGCACTTGAGATGGTTCGCCGGCTGGCCGAGGATAATGAGATGATATTGAGAACTTGCAGAGAAGCCCTGGGACCTTGCCAGCAGGCAGGGGATGAGGCGACGATAGACCTTATTACCCATCGCCTGAAAGTTCATTCAAAAGTGGCCTGGATGTTGCGAAGCCATCTTGAATAACCGGTCCTGAATATGGAATCCGGGGGGAGCCGGTTTCAGCCTGACTTGAAAGGTTTTTGTCAGAAGAGATCGGCCGCGGGTTCCCGGGTATATGATCCTGCTTGTAGGATGGAGACGAGGGGAAGATCCGGTGGTAAGCAGTAAAAGGTTATTTTTTTTACCCCGCGAAAAGCCGGGATGGCAAGGTCTTATAAAGAAGGTGAAAAGAGCTCCGCCGGCCGGAGCTTTTTTCATGGATGGGGGTTCCCGGACTGATTTCCGGTATCCACTCATTACTAATACTATTTTATAAAATTAGATTGACAAACTATGGAAGATTTTAGCAATTATACCGAAACTCTAATTCCCTATCTGATCGAACACGGTTTAAGCCTGATCGGGGCGGTGCTGATCCTGATTCTCGGTTGGATCCTGGCAAACTGGGCGAAGAAGCGGGTGGTTTTGGCGGCAGACAAATCGGAAAAATTTGATAATACCCTCACACCGATTTTTGGCCAGACGGTGAAGGTTACGATTCTGATTGTAACCTTGCTTGCGGTCCTTGCTCAATTCGGGATTGAAACGACCAGCCTGATTGCGGTACTGGGTGCAGCCGGACTGGCAGTGGGACTCGCTCTTCAGGGCACACTCAGTAATGTAGCTTCCGGAGTGATGCTTTTGATATTAAGACCGTTTAAAATCGGAGATGTAGTGGATATCGGTGGAACGTTGGGAGTGGTTGACGAAATCGGTTTGTTTACCACGGAAATGCACTCGTTTGACAATATCGGTATCATGCTTCCCAATTCCCGTGTGTGGGGAAACAATATCCAGAATTACACAAAATTCGAGATCCGTCGAGTGGATATGGAGGTCGGAATCCACTATGACGACGATATGGAAAAGGCAATGAGATTGATCCGGGAAGTTCTAAGCGAGGATGAACGGGTACTTTCCGAACCCGAACCACTGGTTGCCGTGTCGAATCTTGGGGACAGTTCTGTGACGATTCGTGTGCGTCCCTGGGCAGAAACGAGTAACGTCTGGCCCTTGCGCTATTCCATTACACAAAAGATAAAAGAGAAGTTCGACGAGAACAATGTGACCATTCCGTTTCCCCAGCGTGATATACACTTGTTTCAGAACAAATGATTTGCATTTGAATATGAATGGTTGGCTGATTTTTGAATCGAAATTCCATTGATTTCAGTGGGGTTTGAGGAAACCTCACGTCGGGATGCTTCACGGCCGGTTGCGGGATCTACCAGGTTTTTCAGATAATGGTTGACGAAGTTGCTTCCATTTAGAATCTTGTTTAAACTAATAAGCTCTTAAAGAAGGCTTCGAGCCGTAAATGTGCAAATAAAAAGTGGAACTATTTTGTCTGACTCTGAAAATAATACCTCAACGCAAACTGATTATCTTTTTGAAAATGAATTTGTCTACATCACCCCGGAAGGTGAACTGAGGCTCAAAGAAACTCCTCAATTCGGGGAGACTGTATTGGCCAGGCTCGATCCGGAAGCGGATCAAATAGACGAAGAGATCAAAGCCTGCAAAAACAAATTTGATGATCTGGAGAAGCGGGTACGAACTTTTCTGGGACAGTGGTCTGACTTGCCGCCAGACAAGGTCGATCCTGAAGAAGCAGAAGCTGCTTTTATGGCTTTTAAGAAGGAGGAATTGCTGCAAACCCGTGCAATTGGTGATTTTAAAAGTTTGGCAGAATCCCTTGATAATAAACTTGAGGAGTTAAAGGAGAGAAGTCGGCAGGAGGGCAAAGCAGGTGAATCCGGACAAGACGAAAGCAGTTCGGAGCTTATCGAGACAAGTGATACAGGTGAACCGGAACAAGAAGAAGCCGAAACATTCGACCCTCCGGAACCTGAAGAAACCGAAGATCAGGAAGATCCGGGAGAGGAGGAGCAGGTCGCAGAGGATTATTATAAAAAACTTGCGGAAAAAGCAGAGCAGCTTATTGAATTGACCGACTGGCCGTATGTCTCCATGGAACTTGATAATATTGATAATGAATGGGGAGAAGGGCCGGATCCGGAAGGCATGGATATTCGTCCCTACCATGAACGAATCGATCAGGCCCGTCAGGCTTTTGAAAAAAAGAAGAAAGAGCATTATGAAGAGCAGAAAAGAATCAAAAATGAAAATCTTGAAAAGAAAAAAGAGCTGCTTAAAGAGCTGAAAAAGATCGTTGACGAAGAAAATTGGAGTGCAACGAGGGAGGTCGGAAGAATCCGGAACCGGTGGGAGCAGGTCAAACCCCTGCCATCCGGGAAGGCTGAAGAACTGCAGCCTGAATACGGTAAGTACATTGCAGAGTTTGAGGACCATAAGGTGGACCGGCTGGTAAAGAAGAAACAGAAGGAAGAAGAGAATCTAATCGGCAAGCTTGTTGTTCTGGACAAGATGGAAGCCCAGGTTCAGGCTTTGGCAAACGAAAAGGATGACAAGGACTGGGAAGATTCCGAAAAGGAATTTAATCAGCTTGACAAGCAATGGTCCAAAATCGGCCGGGTACCGATCGAAAAAAATCAGGAGTTATGGGATCGGTATCACGATGTTCAGGAACAATTTCACAAAGTACGATTCAAGTATGATGACAAGTATCGCAATCGTATCGAGAAATTTCTATCCAAGAAGAAACAGTTGATCAAGGAGGCTGAAGCTCTTGTTGATTATGATGATTTGGCAGATGCCGCCAGGGAAGTCAATAAACTGCACCGGCGCTGGAAAAAAGTCGGGAATTTACCCCAAAATGAGGAAAATGAACTCTGGAATGAGTTTAAGGCGGCAACGGATGCTTTTAATGAAGTAAAGTCTGAGAATATTGATGAGCTTCGGGAACAGGAAGAGAAGAATCTTGAGGAAAAGAAAAAACTTATTAAACAGGCTGAAGAGCTGAAGGACACCAAAGAATGGGATAAAACCCATCAAAAACTTCAGAACCTGATGGGCCAGTGGAAAAAAGCCGGTCCGGTGCCCAAACGTCAGTCTGAAAAGATATGGAAGAAGTTCAAGGGGGCGATGGACGTTTTTTATGACCGCCGCAGGGAACATTTTAAAGATGTAAAAAAGGATCGCAAGAAGAATCTTGAGGAGAAAAAACAGATTCTCGACAAATTAAAAACTCTGAAAGATCACGATAATCCAATCAAAGCGGTGGAAGAAGCCAAGCCGCTTCAGGAAGAGTTTAAAAAAGCGGGTTACGTACCTATCAAACATAAAAACAGGATGTGGAAAGAGTATCGTGAAACCTGTGATGTGATCTATGATCGCTTCAGGGCTGCAAAGTCTGCTGCCAATGTGGTAGGTGAAGAGAATGTCGGAGACTTTTCAACCGACGCGATTGTGGAGATCCAAAAAATGCAGAAGGAAGCAGACCGATTGAATAAAGAGATCGACAAGCGCCGCAATGAAGTCATCCAAATGGAAGAATCTCTCTCCTACTTTAAACCTTCCGGCAAGGGAAATGATTTGCTGGATGACGTCAGAGAGAAAATTCAAAAGGCCGAGAATGAAATCGGGCAAAAGGAGAATCGATTAAAAGAGCTTGAAAAACAGATAGATCTTTTAACGAAAGAGAGTGAAGAAAATTCGGGCTCTGAATGACGAATCACGATCACCCGGTCTTCTTCCTCCGGGAGGGTAAAGTATTGGTTTCAGATCAAAAGAAGTATCGCACGCCTAAACCGCCATTTGCATCGAATTCTGTGGCAGGGATTAAATTCAACATCGGAACGAGTTCAAAAAAGACACTCAGGCGGCTTTGTGGAATGAGGTACTGAAGCCCGACGGGAATACGTATCCCGACTTTCGGATCGTCCCTGAATAACATTCGGCCTCCCAGTCCATAATAAAAAAGAAGATCATTGGTTTCCGGAACTAGTACCTGGTGACGAAGGTAGTCGGCATGAAGATGGATGGATCCACTTCCCCTGAAAGACCAGGCTAACCCGACATCGAATGCAGATTGATCATTTGACCAGAACTTTGCACTCAATCCGGTGGGTTCCCCGATAATAATTCCGATTTCACTGTTGGCCGGCCGATCCTGGGCGCTCAGATCAGCTATCCCGAGGATGCTGAACAAGCTGACAGCCAACAAAAGAGAGAAGCTTGATTGAAGAATATTCATAGGGAGAAAGATGTGATATTAAAGGGAGAAAATTACTATTACCTGAAAAGCGATTACTACATGCACAAGGAATTATTTTGTGAATTCGTTCCAATATATAAAGTGTAATTTGATATTTGTAGAAGGCTTTGCAAAACCAAGATTTTTGTTCAAGTTCAAAGCCTGTCCGCCA